>CAZTKW010000428.1:0-3810 GCA_964614315.1 uncultured Pirellulales bacterium | reverse complement strand
TAAAAGGTCAAGTGCCTCGAAAGCTCTGTCGGTTACCTTGATTATATCGGTTCCGTAAAAGTACTGACCGCTGGTTAACCTGCCTATTACCATTACCTCAGTGTTCTCGTCATAGCTTGTTATCGAGCTGCATAAATCAGAACGTCTGAAGGTAGCTTCAACCCGGACTAATCCCTCATCATTAAGCAGGACTTTTATTTTGTATGATTCGATTCCATATGGCTCAATCACAGCCGGTGTATTGGCATCAACGTCTTCGACACTGAATCCCTCCGGAAGAACGAAATGCGCTTTGAGCCACTTGCCCTTGCTACAACAATTAAGCCTTCTTGGTGTAAGTTTCATCGCCACTTTTATCATTGCTGGCATCGAAAACTCGTAAGCACCCATATCGATTCTGGAACCGATTATACGAGGGTTGCCGGCAAGGTCTATTTGCACGTCCGCAGATGGAATAGAAAACACGTAATCTATATAATAATCCTGAAGCAACTCGAAGTTTGGAGGTGCTCCTACTGCTTCGAAGATTATATCCAGCAGCACTCTATTTCCATCTTCGATAATCACATAGTCCTCACCCTCCGTAAACAGGGAAATCCTGTCATCGTCCTTAACTACGATGGTAGATATATCAATATTCTCTTTGGCAAGTTGATTGACGTTTTCATCATAAGCTTGACGGAACTCATTTTGCATAGTTACCTTGCCGTCTGCCGTATAATTTAAGTCACCGGTGTTAATACAGGGTGAACCAGCAACGAGTTGTAAATTGTCGTCTGCCGTACCAAAGATGTTGTCCGGGCCGTCGGCATCGGCAAAGAGTGGGTCGAGATCGGCATTCCCTTCGCCTGGCCAACCACCTTGTACGTCACTATAGCGAACCGTGATCGTATCACCATCATTGTTCCGTATCTCATCACCTCCATCCCAGAAGATAGAATTGGTAACATAAAGGCTGTTTGGAAAAAGCCAAAGTGAAATCCCGGCTGTGACGCTTGGCGCTGAGTTACCTGCGAATGTACAATTAATAAGCGTAGCGCCGCTTCCCATGCAGGACATGGCGCCAGCCTCACCATCTGCTGAGTTGCCGCTAAAGCCGCAGTTTATCAATGTAGGATTATTAAGGAAATTGGATATGGCGCCTCCATAACCGCCAACTGAGTTTCCGTTAAAAATGCAGTTGATTATTGTAGGACTGCAAAACGAACCATTAGATATCGCACCTCCATGACCAGCAGCAGTGTTTTGAATAAACTTGCAGCGGATTAACGGCGGACTTATGTCCTGCTGGTTGTACATCCCTCCCCCACACCACTCGGCTTGGTTATTCACGAACAGGCAGTCACTAAAAGTTTGGTAACTCAGGTATCCTGTGTTGCTTATTGCAGCGCCTTGTTTTGCAATATTTTCACTGAATACGCAGCCTTTTAATGCAACCTCGGTCCAGTTGCCATTGCTCATTCCGCCGCCAAAACGGGACTCGTTCCCTGTGAAAATACAGTTAGTCAACGTCATGTTACCATTATTATCAATGGCGCCACCACCGTAAGCAGACCAGTTCTTGCTGAGTTTACATCTGTCCAGCGTTATGTTACCTTGCCAAATAGAGATTGCACCACCTGAATTAGCTGTATTTCCGGAGAAGATGCAATTCTTCAAAATTGGATTTCCCCTGCTAGAGTACATTGCACCGCCGTCTACAGATGAGTTACCAATTAACCTGCAGTTAGTCAATTTCGGACCACCCTCTCTAATAAATATTCCTGCACCACGGGTATCATCCCAAGCATCGAAATCAGCATTAGCATTACCCTCTTTAATCGTGAAGCCGTTCATCACAGCAGTTTCGTCGGTTCCGCTGCCATTGACAACGTGATAGCTGTTGTCTGAATTTAATGAAACTTGAAGCATGAAATCGCCAACTGATGTGTATGATGCCACTCTAATATAGTATGTTTGCCCAACTTCTGCATCTACAGCGGCGTAATGATAACCACAAATCAATTCATTCTCAGGTCTTCCCGGGCAGTCTGTATAAACAGAAATAATACACCCGGGTGCCTTCAAAGAAAAACCAACAGTTCTATCAATGTCCGCAGTGTATTTGTACCATCGATCATATGAATAATCATGATACTCGGTATTGCAGCTTGATAAACCATCATTGGTTGCTCCATCTGTTGAATCTTCATAATAAAATCCTAAATAAACTTGTTCGGCTTGACTGCAATCATCTGCTGCTGAGGCACTTCCAGAAACTTCCGAAATATCATCATTGTTAAGATCGCCTGAAAGTATAGTCTCATATACATTTGGGTCACGAGTTTCCCATATTCCACCACCTGACGGGAATCCGCCATAAATTCCTACACCATTTGTAAGCTGAAACGTAGCCTCGCGGTCGCCAGTCCCACCGGGATTTGCAATGCTGGTATCAGGTTTATAAATACCCTCTGCTACGTATATTTCATCCCCGTTCGACGCAGCATCCAGAGCGTCCTGAAGATAGTTGAAAGCATCGGCCCAGCTTGTTCCACCTCCATTAGGTGGGGCGCTGTCATCAACGTAAATAATTTTTGCCGCCGCTGACGTCGAAATTGCCAGCAAAAATATTGATATTGATAACCACGTGTTTATGCTTGTTCTTGTTTTCATTATAAGAACCTTTTAAAATCGCAGGGCCTTCGCATAAAATTCATCTGACCCGGATTCCATCGCTCTTGCTTAAGGCAGAAAATCTCCTTCTATAGAACGGCCGTAAGCTTCCTCCCTTCACGAGCCTGCCCCTGTTTGCCTGCCCCTGCACGCTGTTAGCAGGGGCTGTAGGCAGGGGTCAATCTACTAAACTACACCCTCTGGAAACAAAAGTCAAGTAAATTCCCCCCCTGTATCTTTTAATCTTTCTCCTTGCCTCTGGCTTTCCGCCAACTATCCACTATCCATTTTTTTGAGTGAGAAATTTTGTCCTAATGCAAGGCTTGCAGTTCCTCACCGAGCGGAGTCGTACTATTGTACTTCGAGCATCGGCCGGGGCTGCGTAACGCAGCAGTTGGGCAAAATGGCCTCTCAAAGTTACCTATTTTAACATTGAATATGGTTTGTGTATCGGGTGTGCAATTTTTTACAAAAAACTACACAAAAACGGGTCATTTTGTAACTTTTTTTTCAATTTCTCCGCTTTTTGTTCAAAAAGTGCGCCATTTTGTTAAAAAAAGTACGTTTTTTTGTCACGGCCAACGCCCCCACCCCCATTTTCAGCCCAAAAATAAGGGTGCCTTAAAACACCCAATACCAAAATACACAACTTTACACACAAAAATACACGTTTCCCCCTTGTTCCCTTTGAAAATAATCTAACAAACTATCCAATTAAATTCAAAACGGCATCAAAAAAATTTATTCTGATAAACTGAAAACCAAAACCTTCTTTATAGTTTTATTCTATGTCTATTATCGGACAAAACCAATCCAGTTCGTACCATCTCTTCCATAAAAACCCTCTTAACTGCCGAAAAATTCCATATTCTTAAATATTGTGTCAAGACGGCTTGGTTTAAAATCGATAATGAATAATGAGGACGGCTCTATGAAATTATTCCGGAGTTCGCTCTATGAACATTAGGTATGCTATCTCGACTATGATATTCTGGTGGCGGGAAAACCGTCTTTCTTTTGAGCAGGAATGCGAATTCATCAAGTCTATGGGCTTCGGTGTCGAATTATGGCCCAACATAAAAGGCCATGACGAATGTCGTTATGACAGAAGAAATTGGACTAGGCTCACAAGTGCAACCGAGGGTATGCTGGTCT
>CAZTKW010000427.1:0-3811 GCA_964614315.1 uncultured Pirellulales bacterium | reverse complement strand
CAAGGAGAAGATAGAAAGTTTTGTTTAGCCACCGAGACCTGCCTCGGTGGTTTTCCTTATCAATTGGCCCCTTGTGATGCTCACTGCCTTATCTTTTCCTCCCAATAACTAACCACAAAGCTTCTTTGGGGTGCCTCGCCAGAATGCTTTGGCTAACTTCTTTGATGCAGCTTAATTCGAGAGAGTTGTCGTTGATTGCAATATTGAAGTTCAAGGCCTTTCTGCTAAGACAATTCGCCTTTAATTGTCCGATGTCGTTTCGGTATTCACCGGAATGCTTCGGGGCAACGGACACCATTGGCCAATTATTTATTCTTGTTTTCTTTTTTTAATTTTCGTTTGTCCTTTGGACTAAGCTGCGCCTTTTTCTGTTTTTCGCGTTTGCCTTTATCTTTTTTTCCCTTATCGCCCATATCTGTTGCTCCCTGACTGAAAATCACTTCTTTTGCGTTAACCTGCTTGTCCGGCGTTTCGTACCTTTCCAGATTCTTCCGCACCGTCACGGTCGAAGGATGTACCGCACCCAAACTATCTTCAAATATCTTCAATGCCCGCCGCATCAAAGGCTCCGCCTCGTCTAAACGGTTCGTAGCTATCAGCAATCCCGCTAAATTGTTGAGGTCAGTAGCCACATCCGGGTGCTCCGGCCCGAACGATGCTTCATCTATCTCCAGCGCCCGACGATACAAAGGCTCCGCCCCATCTAAACGGTTCGTATCCTGCAACAATACAGCCAGATTGTTGAGATCAATAGCCACATCCGGGTGCTCCGGTCCGAACGATGCTTCATCTATCTCCAGAGCCCGACGATACAAAGTCTCCGCCTCATCTAAACGGTTCGTAGCCTTCAGCAATACCGCTAAATTGTTGAGGTCTCTGGCTATATTTGGGTGCTCCGGCCCGAACGATGCTTCATCTATCTCCAAAGCCCGACGATACAAAGGCTCCGCCTCGTCTAAACGGTTCGTATCCTTCAGCAATAGCGCCAGATTATTTAGCCGGATAGCCACATTCGGGTGTTCCGGCCCGAAAGACGCTTCATCTATCTCCAAAGCCCGCCGCATCAAAGGCTCCGCCTCATCTAAACGGTTCGTAGCCCGCAGCAATTGCGCCAGATTGTTGAGACCAGTAGCCACATCCGGGTGCTTCGGCCCAAACGACGCTTCATATATCTCCAGAGCCCACCGCATCAAAGGCTCCGCCTCATCTAAACGGTTCGTAGCATTCAGCAATGCCGCCAGATTGTTGAGACATGCTGCCGTATTGATATGTTCAGGCCCGGCCGTTTTCTCATTTATCGCAAGCGCCCTGCGATATAATTTTTCAGCAACCTCAAAAGATGCCTTGGACTCGAAATGCAAAGCAAGGGCGTTCATCATCCGTCCGGTGGGCTCGGCTATTCCGCTCCGGGCCCCGTATTCGGCAACTATCGAGACATGCGGCGCAATAACCTCCCACAAACCCCAGCTTCGCACATCATGAGGCGGCGGGTCGGCAGGAATATAGTCATTGACCAGCCGCAACGCAAGTTCCATCCACTTTTTATAATCCTCCTCCTCAATCCGCAGCCGAACCGATTCCTGCACCAGCCGATGCACAAAAAATCGCTCACCCGTCAAATTTATCATAGACCACGCGTTCAATTCACTAAGCATACCCCGAACATCAATCTGGCCCTCTATTTCTTCGCCTCCAACAATCAGCCCAATGGCCTCGGTAATCTTTTCTCCCTGAGATTCAAAAAGACTGGCTGGTATCGCCTCCGGTGCCAGAAAAGATGCCAATCGCAGGATACCCCGCTCACCAGCCTCAAGACAATCCTCTGTCGTCTGCCACACCGAAAGCACTGCCTCAGGATGGTCCTGCAATTTATCTTTGTGCCATGAAAGTGCCTTCTTACGCCCCTTATCAAATTCTGCAAGATACTCCTTAAAACCAATATGCCGATGATTAATATATGCCGCCGCCTGCTCAAGTGCGATAGGCAGACCATCCAACTTTTCCGCTAATCGCTGCACTATTTTTTCATCATCCTCAGCCGCTGCCCGACTCTCTTGCGTCTTTTCTAACAAATAACTGACAGCCTCTTCCTCACTCAATTTATCTATAGCCAAAGCCTTAACACCCCCTCTCCACTCTGACATTCGTGATGTAATAATAACCCGCCCTCTGCAAAGACGCGGCACTATCTCACTAATCCTTTTACGCGCTTCCTCGTCATCAACATTATCAAAAATCACTAAATAATCATCACGCCCCGCGAGATGTGCAACCACCGCCTCCACAACAGCAAGCTGGTCTTTAAGTTTACGCTCATCCATCTTCAACAGCCCCGGCCTCGCCAGCTTAGCCATATTCAAAGTCAAATTCAGCAGATTATCAGCCACCACAAATAGCACCGCCTTAACCTTCCCTTCTCCTAACAGTCTCCACCCAAATTCAACGACCATCCGTGTCTTCCCAATCCCACCCAATCCATGAATAGCATGAGTCTGTGTAATCGCCGTAACCTTCCCCCCGCCTAATTGTTTCACCAGCTTCTTCAGACTCTCCCCACGCCCCTTAAACAAACCACCAATTGATTCATAAGGCAGATTTTGAATTGGCGATTCGTCTTGCCGGAGCTTGACGACCGGCGATAAACCATCAAGTTTTTCGCCAATCTTATCAAGCTTTTTGTCATGCCGCTGGTGTGCGCGTTCTTGTTTATCGTGGTCAATGATTAGTTTTTGTATTCCGCTAAATATTTCTTTATTTTCGTTGATGACCTTTTCGATGGCCTTTCCAAAGTATTCCGGAAATGGTGAATCTGTGTTATCTTTTAGAGATTTCTCAATCTCTTTGAGCCTTTCTTTTATCGTTTCATTTACATCTGTCTGTATATGCAGTGCGAGAAGGATTTCGGCGAAGTCAGCTTCTTGTTGACCTTGACCGCTTATTATCATCTCCAGCTTTTTATGTATCTTTTCAGATTCTGCCTTTGCTGACTCTTCATCGAGAACGCCAAAAATAATTTCATCGAGTAGATTTCCAAGATACGGCAGGCATTTGACGCTTCCGCGCAGAAAATGCTTTATGAATACCGGCCGCATGCCTGCGTATGAGCATTGTTTCTTTTTCATGATTAGCCAATTATCTGTACTGTACTTTGTTCAACCAAATACAAAGAAATTTTCCCTTCGCAGTTTCCGCCAAGTTGCTCAACCCATTATACCCAAAAACAAAACCTTGTCAAACCAAATCTATCCAATATATCCTCTCAATTAACAGCCCACAATTTAGTCAGCTTCCAATATAGTGCCTTAGGTACTGTGGACGATGGTAGGGATTGTGGCGAAAGCTTACTTTTCGGTCAGCTTCAGATATGTTGCATCTTTATGCAACTGTGGTCGAAAGCAGTTCTTTGCGGCCAAGCTCGCTTGAAAAGCAAAGACTGCTGAGAACACTAAGCTGAACGAAAAACCTCTCAGTCCTCGGTAAGCCAAAAATCCTGTGTTAATCTTTGTTAATCCTGTCTAAAAAAACTGTGTTAATCTGTGGCTAATTTTTCCTTGCGCAGCCTACCCAAACTACCCATTTTAACATTTTTTAGCTCTCACGGCCGGATGTGTAAGCACTATGCTATTTTTTACAAAAACACACAATAAAACGTACCATTTTTTCGCTTTTTTTTCAATTTTTCTTCTTTTCCCCCCTTTTTTTTAACTTTTTTTGTCTTTTTGTCGTTTTTTTTTCAATTTTTCGACTTTTTTATATTGGGGGGGGCGGGGGGGGGGGGGTGTGGTCTCGGGGGCGGGCGCCCGCCGGCGGG
>CAZTKW010000426.1:0-3812 GCA_964614315.1 uncultured Pirellulales bacterium | reverse complement strand
ATTACAGGGCCAAAGTCGAAAGACATGATAGTTTTCGGGCAGGTGTATGTTGACAAGGATATGATTTCACAGGTTATTGTTAACCTTCTTAGCAATGCCGTTAAGTATACTCCTTCAGGGGGTTCGATAAAAATCGAAACCGATGTTGACGAACTCAAAGGGCTGGTGCGAGTGAGTGTAACCGACACGGGGATGGGAATCCCTGAGGACGAAGTCGGACGTGTATTCGACAAGTTCTACAGAGTCGGCAAGAATAAAAGTCAGGCAAAGGGGACAGGGCTCGGCCTTAACCTTGTCAAACAAATAGTGGAAAAGGTTCACGGCGGCAGGGTTTTTGTTAAGAGCCGCGTCGGTGAAGGCAGTACATTCGGATTTGAGCTGCCGCTGGCAACAGAAGTGGTGGAAAGCGGCGCGTGACCACAGGTGACAGAGCAAATGTTAGCTCTGTGCGCTGGTTTTTTATGGAGGCAGAGTAATGGCAGAAAAAAAAGTATTAGTCGTGGACGACGAGATACATATCGTTCATGTGGTGGCGATAAAGCTCCGTAATAATGGTTTCACTGTTATAACGGCTGAGAACGGTGCTCAAGCTTTTGAGCGTGCGTGTGAGGACAAGCCCGATATAATCGTCACGGACTGTCAGATGCCCGTTATGACAGGCCTTGAGCTTATCGAGAAGCTCAGGAAAAACGAGGATACAAAAGAAATACCGGTGATTATGCTGACCGCGAGAAGTTTTGCTATTGAGCAGGAACAAAAAGAGCAACTTCAGATATCCGAGTGTCTTAGCAAGCCGTTCAGTCCCAAAGAGTTGTTAAGAAGCATCGAGGATATTTTGTATGATAAGGCAGTGACGAATTAAGAGCTTATTGTTGAAAGGAAATCATGCTGACTACGACAGAGAAGAGTTTAAGCCCGTCACAACTTGAGCGGTTGGAGAAATTCGGGCAGAGAGTCAATAGGTTCGGGGTCAATTTCGCGGTTTGCAGTTCGGACGGCAAACTGGTTCTGCTTTGTGAAGGCGGCGGGTTCAAAAGTGATGAGAAGCTGATAGTCGAAAATTGTGTATCGGCTGTTAAAGACGGCGATGACTGCAAAGAACAAGAGGGGAGCCAATTATCAACGATAGACAATCAACTTTTGGCTACTGTTTTGAATTCCGGTCAGGATGAGCCGGGATTTGCAGCCCTGCTTGATTTGAGCGGGCTTTCGGGAGTGCATTCGGGCAGGGCCAACAGTGAATATCTGGGCCAGATGCTGGAGCTTTTGGGGGAGGAATTTCAATCTAACGCCAAAGCTGAAAAAGAAATTGAGATAGTAAGCGCCGAGCTGGCGCAGGTTTACGAAGAATTAGTGCTGCTTCACAAGCTCAGCACAAATATGAAGGTCAATACTTCCGACGCCAACTTTCTGCAAATGGCCTGTGACAGCCTGACGGAGATTGTTAGTGTGGAAGGCATCGCAATACTCCTCGAAAAGACGGTTGAGGATAAAAAACAGTTGGTTCTGGCGGCCGGCTCCGGACTGATAGATGTAGATTACTATATGGCGGATACCCTGAACTGTCGATTAGAGGAGGAATTAAAGCAGGGTAAAGAGGCGTTGCTGGACAGTGAAGTGGATTCACCCTTCCGATATAACTGGGCGGAGAATATAAAAAACATTATTGTCGTGCCTTTATTCTGCAAAGAAAAAACCAGTACCGACTCCGATGAGAAGGTACAAAACGGCAGGGGCGTGATAGGAATAATGGTCGCTATAAACAGGATCGACAAGCCGGACTTCGACAGTACCGATATAAAGTTGTTTAATTCGGTTGCGAATGGCTGCGCGGTTTTTATTGAAAACGGCCGCCTTTTCAAAGACCTCAAGGAATTATTTATAGGTTCGTTAAAAGCCCTAACAAACAGTATTGACGCAAAGGACCAATATACGCACGGGCACTCTGAAAGGGTTGCGTTTATTTCGCGATGGATTGCTGAGAGACTCGCGGAGAAAACGCCGCTCGAAGACGAACAGATACATAGGATTTACCTTGCTGGGCTTCTTCACGATATAGGAAAAGTGGGAATAGACGAAGCGGTTTTGAGGAAAAAGGGGCGCCTAACCGAAGAAGAATTCAGCCGTATCAAAGCGCATTCGGCGATAGGTGCGGGCATTTTAAGCGCAATAAAACAGATGCAGGAAATTGTTCCGGGTGTGTTGAGTCATCACGAGCGAATTGATGGGAAAGGTTATCCGAACGGCCTGGTCGATAAACAAATATCGCTGATAGGTAAGATTGTGGGCTTGGCTGACAGCTTCGATGCGATGACATCAAAGCGGACTTACAGGGACGCAATGACGGTGGAACAGGCGCTGGCCGAAGTAGAGAAGGGACTGGGCACTCAGTTCGACGAGCAGATAGGCAGGGTATTTCTCAACAGCGATGTCTATCGTCTCTGGGATATTATACAGGATGGATTCAGCGAAACTTATGGGATGAGCAATTTTTCGGAATACGGCACTATCGCCGTCGGGACATTAATAAAATGAAGATTAAGACACAGGATTACAATGAAGTTACGGTTGTTGCGCTGCAGGGCGAACTGGACGGTGATGTTACAGAGAAATTAAGAAAAAACATTACCGATATAGTCGCCAAAAACAAATCGGGCATTGTACTCGATATGAGCGAGGTTGGTTTTATTGACAGCAAAGGATTGGAAGAGATGCTCTGGGTTCGAGACTACAGCAGCCAGAACAACTGTGAGCTTAGACTGGCGGGCCTAGATGAAAACTGTACCAAAATCCTGGAACTGATACGGCTTGAAAATGAATTTGACCGCTACGGTGAGCTTGCCGAGGCGGTGAAGAGCTTCGCATAGCAGGCGAAAGCAGGGAAGAGTTATGAGTCGATTAACGGTGGAAAACAAGACCCAGCTTGGACAGTTGCTTTTGAGCAGGGGCACTGTAACCCCTGAACAGATTGAAAAGGCTCTGTCAGAGCAAAAAGACAAGGGACATCGCAAGCTTCTCGGAGAGCTTCTCGTCGAGATGGGCTACTGTACGGAAAACCAGATAGCCTCGGCTCTTGCCGAAGCATACAGCGTTCCCTATGCCCAGGTTAATCCTAAAATATGCGATGCAAAGGCGCTTGAGATTCTCCCCAGAGAATTCCTCGAGGAGCATATCGTTCTGCCGCTGTTCAAGGTTTATGATGTGCTGACCGTGGCCGTAAGTGAGCCGACAAATGTTTTTTTAATCGACGAGATAGAACACATAAGCGGCTGCAAAGTCCAGATAGTCTGTGCTACAACCAAAGATATCAAGGCCACATTACAAACCTATTTGCCGGCGGCAAATGTCTTTGTCATTGACGATATTATCGATGACGAAGGGCTGGAAGATTTTTCTTTGATAGAAAATATCGCTCAGGACATAACCAATCTTGAAGAGATAGCCGGCCAGTCACCGGTTGTCAAGCTGGTCAATTATCTGATTTACAACGCCGTTCGGGAAAACGCCAGCGACATTCACATCGAGCCGGACGATAAGAAGCTTCGGGTTCGATACAGGGTTGATGGTAAGCTGTATGAGAAGATGTGTCCGCCTTATCAGATGTTTTCTGCGATTGTTTCGCGTATCAAAATAATGGCAGAGCTGGACATTGCACAACGTCGTCTGCCGCAGGATGGGGGTATTCATGTTTTACTGGAGGGCAGGCCTATTGATTTACGGGTGTCGGTTATGCCCGGCAACTTCGGCGAAAAGGTTGTTATAAGAATCATCGACCCACAAAAAGTCGTGTTCAATCTTGAATCGCTCGGCTT
>CAZTKW010000425.1:0-3813 GCA_964614315.1 uncultured Pirellulales bacterium | reverse complement strand
TCGTAATAGGATTCACCGCTATCTGCGTTGCGTAGTAAATTTTCGGCCAGCCTACTTTACTCCGTTTCGCCGCCCCCACACGCTCAGCCTTTATAATTTCAAACGCCTTGTTCAGCTTGGGTGTCGGTACCTCCGTCGTGGCCTGCTTGAAAAGCTCAACCGCCAAATCCAGAACGCTCTGGACGTTCTTGCCCTCCGTCGCCGTCGTAAAAGCTATCGGCACCGACTTCAATCCCGGCAGCAGCTTCGTCAGGTATTCCTCGTAATCCTCTGTCCACGCCGCCTCCTTCGCCAGGTCCCACTTATTAATCACGATTATGCAGCTTTTATGTTCCTCGGCGATAAATTTCGCCAGCTTCTTATCGACCTGCGACACCGCCAACGTCGCATCAATCATAAACATCACAACATCGGCCCGGCGAATAGACCGTGTCGCACGAACGTAGCTGTAAAATTCGATGCTGTCCTCCATCTTTCTCTTCTTGCGAATCCCAGCCGTATCAATCACGACGATTATCTTGCCGTCCCTCTCAAGCCTCACATCAACAGCGTCCCTCGTCGTCCCTGGCTTCTCGCTCACAATTACCCTCTCAACACCCACCATAGCATTCACCAGCGTACTCTTACCCGCATTCCGCTTGCCCACTATCGCTATCTTCATCACCGGCTCTTTAGGCTTATCCGATTCGAGATGCTCAACCTCCTCGAATATCCTCTCCAGAAGAACGGTTTTATTGATATTGTTCGTCGCAGAAACGCACAAAAACTCCCCGAACCCTAACCGCGAAAACTCACCCGCCGCCGGAAACATCTTTGCCGAATCCGCCTTGTTCGCAACCCCGATTACCTTCATATTTTGTTTCCGCAGCTTCTGCGCTATCTTTTTATCAAGAGGTACCGCCCCGTCCCGAATATCCACCATAAACACCACCACGTCAGCCGACTCGATGGCCTTCTGGATTTGCCCCTCGATATGCCCGCTCAACTCCGCAGAATCCACTATCCCGTATCCCCCCGTATCCACGAGCTCGACGTACCGCTCGTTTTTTTCGATAACGGTGCTCACTCGGTCCCTTGTAACACCAGCCGTCGGCTCGACGATACTTATCATCTCACCAGCCAATGCATTCAAAAGACTGCTCTTGCCCACGTTGGGCCGGCCGATTATTGCTGCTATTGGCAAAGCCATAAATCTAAAATCCAAAAAAAATCTCATTTACACCCGCGCCTTATGCGCAAACCAACTGATAATTGTACCACAACCCCCCGAAAATTAGAAGACTTTAACCTCTTCCCTTTACTTAACCCCCCGGTTGCTTATTCTTCAATTTTATCAACATTGATTGCTACAAACCTTACGTCCGTTTGCTTATATTCTTCGTGAAGCTGCCCGATATCCTTATTGACCATCAGGCACGGCCGACACCACGTCGCCCATATATCGATAACCGCTACAGAATTTTTCTTCACCAGAGAGCTTAACCGGTGTCGCCCTCCGTCCAAATCCTTCAACTCAAGGTCGTTTACATACATCCCCTCGTACTTTGATTTTTCCTTGAGATATTCCGAATCAAGGGCGCACAAAACGGTATTGCACTCAATCGCTTCTTTCAGGCCCTTTTTGAATCCTGATGAATACCCTACCTGCCTGTATAAAAGTTCCAGCTTGTCATTTACAACCAGCACCGTCGGCAGACCCTTTATTCCCAGCCTGTTTGTCCCTTCAACTCTTACGACAAGCCCTTTCATCTCGTTCTCCGCCGCAAATTTTTTCAGCCTTTCTATACCGCCCCGCTCGACCGGCCGGGTGCGTGTCGCTGTGCAGGACAGTAAAAGTAAAACCACAGCCGCCGACGTCAATCTTCTACCCATACTCAAAACATCCTTTCCTGATATTCTCTCCTCCGCACCATCTGCTCGGATTTACTCCACAACGATATAGCCTATAACCGGCTCACCGAAAAGTTCGCCGTCATACTCGATATCCGCCGTCAGAATGTGTATTCCCTTCCGCGCTCCCTTTTTCACCTTCACAACCAGCGGCACTACGCAGACCTCACCCCTGCCCGCCTCATACATCGCCTCATCAACTTCGAACTCCACGTCCCCGTATCCTCTCGGCCGAACAAATCCGCGTACATCATGCTCGGCGTCGTTGACTATCCGCAGCGACACACTAACTCTCTCGCCTTCTTTCGCTGTCGTTTTCGCCGGATAGTAAGTAATCCAGTAAGGATTATACCCGATATCGGCGCGCTCCGGACCCAGCAGGTCCCGTATCGCCGCTGTTGTCTCGATGCCCCACTCCATAAACTTCCCCTTATCTTCATCGACAATCGCATAGCAGTTGCCGTGAGGTGTTACGCTGACATAACTATTCGCTTCATAAAACGTCCGCACAGTCTTCATTATCCCGGATTTGAGCCTTATCCCGTTGTAGCAGTGTATCGAGCAGCGTAGCGGCAGGTTCCGCGTATAACCGAAACTATCGCCGTGCAGCAAAAAGTTCATCCTGCCGATTTGGACCCGCAGAGCGACCTGTTCCTCCATATGTGCCGGCTGATGAATCAACTTAAATGAATAACCGCCCCATTCGAACTCCTCGTTTTCCTTCAGAAATCGGTCAACCTTAATACCCTCATTCCGACGGCAAGTTGTGATAAAACGCTCCGGATGCTCGATATGCTCGGCAAGACCTTCCCACATCCAGACCTGGGCCCCCGTCTCCTTCACCAGTTTCGATATCCCGTCTATATGGTCGCCGTGCCAGTGGCTCGCCATAATCACCCCCACTTTTGTCATACCATACTTCTCCCTCAGCTCCTTCATTTTCCTCTCGTCATAACCACCGCAGTCGAACATAAACGCCTCCCCTGATTCCGACAGCACTATCCGGCTCGTTGACCCGCAGTCCTGAATCACACGCCGATGGACCTCCACAAAATCGCTCCAGTTCCACCTACCCGCGTGGTCGGGGCCAATACACTCCTCAAAACGTCGCAGCCGTATCCGCAGCGACTCAATATCCAGACCCGGCTCCAATATCACATCGCCGTGCGAGGGCAGTATCATATCGGCATCCTCTTTCTCAATCTTATCCAGCGATACCAGCGACTGCGCGATGCCGGGGTTGGACAAATAAACCCACTGCATACTGTAAAGGGCGCGCGCCCGCCCCCCCTTTAATATCAAGTCGCCCCCGAATAACACCTTCCTTCCGTCAACTTCAACAGCATACGACACGCTCCCCTTCGTATGGCCGGGTGTGTCAATCACCTTTATCCGGTATCCCTTCCACTCTATCACATCACCATCGGCCGCCTCCCTGTCAACCCCCGGCCTCGCAAAAAGATCCGCTCGCTGGGGAGCCTCGTCCCAGCCGCCGTACGGCACGCCGACCCCCGCCGGTTTTTTCAATTCCTTTGCCTCTCCTGCGCCTATCGCTATCTTCGCTCCATGACCGGCCAGAATCCCGTCGCCCATACATTGGTCTCTGTGATAATGAGTATGCAGAACCCACTCAATCTTCTCAACCCCAACCTCGCGCGCACATTCAGCCACTTCGCCCGAACCCCCGTCAATAACCAACCCTTTATTACCCGACTTCAGCAGATAAACATTACACACATCCTTCAGCACATAAAGCCCGGGCAGAACTCGCTCCATCCGTTCAAGCTTCTCTACGACGCTTTTCGCAGCTGTTGAACCAAACCCCGTTAAAATGACCATCAAACCGGCCGTTATCACCATAAATTCGATAACTTTTACTTTCTTCATTACGGGTCACGTTATCCCACAATTCATTTTGAATTT
>CAZTKW010000424.1:0-3816 GCA_964614315.1 uncultured Pirellulales bacterium | reverse complement strand
ACATTCGTTGTAGCTCTTTTGACCATTTCCATCCTTGACCTAAAGTCGGTGGAACACATTTGATAAGCTAAAAGAGCAGGATTCACACCGCTGAAGGTTCTTATTCTCATCAAATTATTGTTATAAATCAGTTGCATTGGTAAATTTCGCACAAAGCCAGTTTTTCCCACAAGCTCCACGCTGTTTCGAGTGTTGAATAATATGTCACTTTCTTTGATGCTGCATCGTTCAATTTCTTCTTGCTGTGCTTGGACATATACAAGGTCATCATAAATAACTTTTCCACCCATCGTGACATTATTCATTTTCACATAGCCTACGCCCTTACCTTCTTTGTTCTGCTCACGCAGAGCTTTAACAAGACCGATTCGGTTATCAAGTGAAATGTCTATAATCCCCACCCATTCCCATCCTTCCGGCAGTTCGGGCAGGTTCGATGTGTCCACCTGCCTGCGCCCGCCTGTGCTGGCGGGCAGGCAGGGCGATGGCAGTTTCTTGACTTTGCCTTTAACATTATTTTCTCGCTCTTTGGTGATTCGTTCCAATAGCTCTGAAGCTGGCTCTAATTCGCCCTTATGGGCTTCCCGCCATTCGGCTGTGAGCTTGCCTTCAAAGGCATATTTGAGTACCGCCTGGCGGTATCGTTTGAGTTCCTGTCGGACTTTCTTTAGAGCCTTGACACCAGCATCCAGCTTTGTAAAAAGCTCCTCAATCTTAGCCACAATCCGCTTTTGCTCGGAAGATGGAGCAAGTGGAGTAGGCAACCTCCTTACTATGGCTCCATTAAGATTTCCTTGAGTCGTACCTCTGGTATACTTACCAAGAAACGGCTTTATAGACCGTAGATAATAATAAAGATAATCAACAGAAATCGAGTTATTGGGTGGGATGAAATTGATTATCGCCTGACTTGTTGCGACCTTGACTTTGTTTATTACTGGTACGCCATAACTTGCATACATAGAATAAAGGAGTGAATATGCGGGAACTATCCACGCTGACGAATTTAGCAGTCCTTCTTCTGTGATTTTGAACTTTGTATCAGTAAGGTATTTGTTGACATTAACCATATCTTCAATTTTTACAAATGGAATCTGCCCATCTTTGTAATACCTTTTGACTTTCGTTAAAGGTGTGCCGCCAGATTGTAGCCTGCCAGCAACTTCTTCAAAATGCGTCCAAGTCCAACCTTTAGGTAATTCTGGCAAGTTATTATGACGTTCTATCAATTTCCAAGTCTCTCATAGTGGGTACGGTCAATCATCACCTACAGGGAAATGGCCCCTTACACTGCTTATCCTTCCTGATGTAGGTATCACCTTCAACTCATAACTTCCCTCTTCAACAGGCGTGTCTTCATCAGGAACTCCGAAAGTTAGAGAAATTCTCAATGGTTGATGGGGTTCTAAGCGGATTTTTGTCACTTCTTCAGTAGGCTCATAGGTCTTTTCTTCTTCAATAATAAGTGACATATCTTTAACAAACACCACTGAATCCCTGCGATTGATTAGTAGTAATTCCGCACGGTAACGCTTTTGCCAAGCAGTCAAAACAGTCACACTTTCATAGGGGTCACTTCCAATCAATTGGCGGTAAAGCGATTGAACCTCAACACTAATTGGGCGAATAAGTCTTGGAATTAGCTTCCAAATCCACTCTACAGCTTTGAGTATGGAATCAAGCATTAGTTAAAATCCCAGCAGTTATCACGCCGCCAACACCTCGTTAATTCCTTGAAGTCCTGTCTGCTTTTGTTCAAGCATCTGGGTCATCATTGTTCTTCCAGCGGTCGAATAATTCTCTCGTCTCCTGTGCAAAAAAGGTTTCATCATATACGCCCTGTTCTTGTTTGCCCAATCTTTTCGCGAGCACAAAAAATCCCGGCCCTGGTCTTGAATCCTCAGCCCTGACCACTATGACGGATAACATCGGATGACCATTCTCAACCTCATACGTGCTAACATTGCCGAGCATATTGTGAAATCTTTGTTCATCAGGGCCATAATGAAATTGATAATTAACATTAACCCAATCCGCCAATCTTGCGTACGTAATAGTGTCCGGTTTTTTTGCACATTGAATAAGCTCTTGACGAATTTCACATTCCAAATTAGTAAGCATTTCCGTATCTCCATTTTTACGTGGTCATGCTGCCAATACCTCATTTAGTTCTTCAATTACTCTATTCAGTTCATCACCGAAAAGCTGATGAGCCTTAACTGCTCCGCCTTTTTCATAGAAAGGTGCATATTCAAAGTCGTCCATTTCGATTTTCAAACTGGTGGTTATATGATTTTTTATCATATTCAGCCATTCGGCCTGTTGAGGCGTAAATGTTCTGCCCAGTTTCTCCTGCTGGGCAAGCCAGTCGGTGAACCTGCGGTCTTCAATATCGGAGAACGGCTCAAGCGTATCGGCTTCGGCTATCGTGAACCGTAGCAGAGAAATAATATCCGTCAATATCTTGTCAGTCCTTGCATTTTTGACTTTGGATTTCTCAAGCTGTTCGTATGCCAGCCAGAGCGTTTCCTGTCGCAAATTCAAAGGCGGTCTTTGTATCGCCCTGGCAAGCTCATCTATCTGCTCATAGGTTATAAAACGCTGGCCAAACGGCCTATTGTATATAAGCTGCAAGGCGGTTATCTCATCTTTGTTTTCCTCAATGAATTTTTTGAATGAATCTATCAAGCTCTGTGCCTTGTCTTTGGCCTGCTGGTCAAATCCGGCATCAAGAAGAATATCCTGGCTCACGGTGTCGATAATCTGCTCGGTCTTCTTTTTTACCTCGATGAGCTTATCTCTAAATTTCGGGTCATCAAACGTCTCGCAAGCGGTCTTGGTCAATTCCTCTTTGGCTTTACTTAACTGCTCCTGTGTTGGCCTATCTGTTTGGAATACTTCTTTTGCTTTTTCTTGCTGCTGGTCGGGGTCAATCGCATCGAGCAAGGTGTTGATTATTCCTTTCAAAGGTTTACCGTCAGCAGCTTGCTGAAGTTCTTTTCTGTCATCATCTTCAATTTCTCTGTCCAGTCGAGCCAATCTACCCGCAAGTGAGCTGATGATGTCTTTGTCTCTAATGCCTAAAGCTACGCCCTGAACCAATTTTTCAAAGGGGATAGTCTTTTTGCGCTCCAGTGGTCTGGTATCGGTCTTATCGGTTTCACAAACACCAACGGCATCGACTATAACAAAGTGCGTCTTATGGTCGGCATCAGGGGTGACCGCTTTGAAATCGTCTGTATTGATAACCCTTGTGCCTCGCCCCTTCATCTGCTCGAAATAGGTGCGTGAGCGGACGTCCCGCATAAATATTATGCACTCAAGGGGTCTTATATCTGTGCCGGTAGCAATCATATCGACCGTTACCGCTATGCGTGGATAATATGAATTACGAAAACCCTGTATTAAGTTTTCTGTGCTTTCGCCGGTAGTTTTATAAGTTATCTTTTTAGCAAACTCGTTGCCCTTGCCAAATTCCTCTCTGATGATATGCAAAATGTCTTCTGCGTGGGAATCGGTTTTGGCATAAATTAAGGTCTTGGGTACATCTTGTCTGCCGGGAAATATTTCAGTAAAAAGTTTTTCTTTGAACGTCTTTATGACCGTTCTAATCTGGTCTGGAGCGACTATGTTGCGGTCTAACTGTTTATTATCGTATTCTAAATCTTCGTCAAGCTGTTCCCAGCGGACTTCTCTGGTCAGTTTATCACGCATATCAACGTAGTTACCCGCTTCAACAGTGCTGCCCTGTTCGGTAATTTCCGTTTTTATGCGATAGACCTCGTAACCGACATTGACACCATCAGCAATCGCCCG
>CAZTKW010000423.1:0-3827 GCA_964614315.1 uncultured Pirellulales bacterium | reverse complement strand
CATAAGCAATCCTGGTCTGGTTGGAAGCCATAAGAATATCGACGAGGTCATTACGTTCGAGTACTTTCTTCCAGGAGTTGCCGCCATCGGTACTGCGAAATATGCCCTGTCCTCTGACAACAACAAAAAGGATTGTACGTTCTCCATCGAGACCGGCTGTCATAGCCAAAATATCCCCGTTGGCCGGCTGAGCAGCAGCTTCTGTGAAGCTGTTTCCCCGGTCGCAACTGACGAAGACTTTTGGTCCCATTGCGGCGTAGGCTGTACCGCCGGCAGTTACGATGGCTCCACATGAACCATCTGCAGAAAGAGCTTTTTTCCATGTTTTACCGGCATCGGCAGAAGAGTAAACATCGCCGGCACCAACAAAAAGCACAGATGGCTTTGAAGTAATTGCAGCCACCTGACGGATGGGTCTATTTGCCCAGGGAGCCGTGCCTTTAATTATCGGCGTCCAGGTTTTTCCCTGGTCGCAGCTTCGGCGCAGACTTGTGCCGCCTTTGACCCAATAGGCATCAGAACCGACAAATAACGTACGACATCTCAAACTCGATCTCATTTGCGTGTGATGTATCATTTCCCAACTCTTGCCGCCATCAGTACTGCGGTAACTGCCGCTCATATCACAGGATAGCAGCATAAAATCAGGATTCTCGGGGTTCACCGATGGTGTATACATTCCACCCGCCCCGCCCATACCGAAGACTTCAAACTGCCCGGCTTGCACTGAACCGACGGCGAACATTAAAACTATAGCCAGCAAGACTGATTTAGGCCGATTCATTTTTTACCTTCCTTCCTGATAAGGTGATTTGATTGTTGTTTGACTCATAATAACGCCAGCGGTAGATTTGTAAACAAAAACCATCAGAACCAATGAAAATAATGCTTTGTTAAACTAATTTGATCTCACAGGAGGCCGGAAAAATTACTTTTGACAAAGATAACATAATTCATTAGCATACCAAAGGCCCTGAACAGGAAATACAAAGCCGCAGTATTCTGTTTTTATGGGGCCGAAGTTTGGATATCTGACCGCAATTTTTAGTTAACTTTAAGGAGAAAAGAAATGTCTTCCAAAAACACAAAAGTCTCCCGCCGTAAATTTCTTGCTCAGAGCAGCAAAACCGCTGCCGGTGTGTTTGCAGCAACCGCTCTGGCGTCATGCACAACTGTGGAGAGGAGCGTGCCAACTAAAATTAAAGCCATGGGCGCCAACGAGCGCATCAATTTAGCAGTCATCGGTATCAGGGGACGCGGGAGTTCTCTTGCCGACGGATTTGCTAAAATTGACAATGTACGAATCAAAACGCTGTGTGATATCGACGAGAACCTCTTTGCAGACCGCGTCAAAAGAATAGCAGAAATTCAGGGCTCGTCACCAGGGATTAAGTATGACCTGCGAGATGTCTATGATGATAAAGAAATCGATGCCGTGGTCATCGCGGCACCGAACCACTGGCATGCTTTGGCGACTATATGGGCGTGCCAGGCAGGGAAACACGTTTACGTCGAAAAGCCGTGCTCGCATAACGTCTGGGAGGGGCGCAAAATGATAGAAGCAGCCCGCAAGTATAATCGGCTGGTTCAGGTCGGCTTCCAAAACCGGTCGCGATTAGACGCCAACGCAGCGATGAAATTTCTGCACGACGGCAAACTCGGCAAAATCTATATGGCCCGAGGGTTGTGCTTTAAGCCGCGAGACTCTTTCGGGCTATTTGACGACAGTGCAGCACCGGCAGGCGTTCATTACGACCTTTGGCTTGGGCCGGCCCCCTACCGGCCATTTAACCAAGGCCGCTTCCACTACAACTGGCACTGGCACTGGGACACCGGAAACGGGGACACCGGCAACCAGGGACCACACCAGTTTGACGTTGCCCGCTGGGGACTTAATAAAAAAGAGCATCCTGTTAAAATCAAATCCGTCGGAGGATACTACAAATTCCAGGATGTTTGTTCACAGGAAACACCCAATACCCAAACCTCGACCTTCGAGTACGCCGACGGCACGATTCTCGAATTCGGCACTCGCGGTCTATACACCAATAGTGAGGGCGACGTTAAAATCGGCAACCTCTTTTTTGGCACTGACGGCTGGATGCAGCTTGACGGCGGAGGGAGCTGGAAGACGTTTTTTGGGCGTAAAAACGAACCGGGGCCCAGTTCCGAGTCCAAAGAAGAGAAGTACGACGCGATGAATCTTTCCGGAACCGGTGGAGGCGGACACCAGGATAATTTCATCGCTGCGCTGCGTTCGGGTAAGCGCAGCGACCTGACATGCGACATCAAGGTTGGCTATATGTCCACTGTACTGCCTCATTTGGCTAATATCTCTTACCTGCTTGGACGTGGCCTTACTTTCGACGGCAAAAAAGAGAAATTTGTGAGCGACAGCAAAGCTAACAGTATGCTGACTCGGAAGTATCGCAAGCCTTATGTTGTGCCCGACACAGTATAAACTTAAACCAGTACCAAGGGCCGAATCAAAAAATATGGTTCGGCCCTTTGCTTTTGTATAAGATTTGATGAGTTTGGGTTCGATGTAACTCTGTATTAATGAAGGGTTTAACAAATGAAAAAATGGAATTTCGGGATAGTGGGGGCGGGTTTGATAGCCGATTTTCACGCCAAGGCCATTTGCGATATAGCCCAGGGAGAGGTAGCCGGTTTCTGCGATGGGGGCTCAGGAAGGGCCAAAAAGCTGGCAGAGAAATATTCCTGTAAGGCTTTTGAAAGCTATAAAGAGATGGTTAACAGCGATAAAGTAGATATACTGGCGATTGCGTCGCCGAGCGGATTTCATATGGAACCTGCGATTGCAGCGGCTGAGGCGGGTAAACACGTAATATGCGAAAAACCGCTGGAGATTACGCTGGAACGAATCGATGCTATGATAGAGGCGCATGAAAAGAGAGGGACTTTTCTGGGCGGGATATTTCAAAATCGGTTTAATGACGCTATAAAACCCCTTAGAGAGGCAATAAACGGGGGTCGGTTCGGTGTGATTACCTACGCTGGGGTTTATGTTCCGTGGTGGCGGACGGATGAATATTATGACGATTCTTGGCATGGGACTTGGAAGCTGGACGGGGGCGGGGCTATGATGAATCAGTCAATTCATATGGTCGATATGCTGTGCGATTTAATGCCTCCTATCGAATCACTACAGGCCTATACAGGGACGCTGGGGCATCCACAAATAGAAACGGAAGATACGGCAACGGCTGTGGTGCGGTTCACAAACAATGCTCTGGGCGTTATTTACGGGACGACGGCTTCTTATCCGGGGCAGTTTAAGCGGTTTGAAATTACGGGGACAAAAGGGACGGTAGTCTATTTGGAGGATAGCTTTACGGTGTGGCAGTTCGATGAGGAGACAGAAGATGATGAGGAGATTAGGAAACGGTTCGTGAAGACTAAAAGCGGGGGTGGGGTTTCAGATCCGGGGGCGATATCTTATGAGAACCATAGGCGGAATTTTCAGGCTTTTGTGGATTGGCTGGAAGGAAATGGGGATTTTGGGATAAGTGCGAAAGAGGCGAGAAAGGCAGTTGAAGTAGTGCTGGCAATTTATAAGTCGGCGAAAGAGGAAAAGCCTGTAAAATTTAATTAGGCGAAAATACTCGCTTAAAATGGCTCAAAAGGGTGAAAGAGGAGAATAATTTGACCGAAAAGATGTACTTTCGTGTGTAAAGTTGTGTTTTTGTGTGTTGGGGGTTTTAAGGCACCTTTGTTTTTGGGCTGAAAATGGGGGTTGGTACGTTGGCCGTGACAAAAAAACGCAAAAAAAGTCAAAAAACGTCTCACTTTTTGAACAAAAAGCG
>CAZTKW010000422.1:0-3833 GCA_964614315.1 uncultured Pirellulales bacterium | reverse complement strand
TGCGCTGTAACTTCGTTTCAGCGATGAGTTTGTGCATTTTGTACATTAGCGAAATCATCCTTTGGCGGCGGAGCTAAACGATGAGCGAATGGAGAATTTCAAATCATTAACACTTTTTTAAGGAGGTCTTATTATGTAAGAAAAATTATTCTGTCGTTCTGTTCAATGGTTGAACGGACAGGAGGAGGAAAATTAACCCGAGAAAAGGAGAAAGTATTATGTGTAAAAAATTATTGTATTTAATGGTTTTGGTTTTAGTACTGCTTCTGGCAACCGAACATGCCTCGGCCTGGACAAAAACCATCGGTTTCGAAGATGGTACTGTCGGCCAAAAAGCACAGGGAACCGCGGATTCTTTTGGTAGCGCAGGCACGGATTCACTTTTTTCTGACGCTTACAGTAGCGAGGGCGATCAATCCTGTAATTTCCATTTCACAGAATGTGAAGGAATTTGGGGCAAAGCACACGCTTATTTTAGTTACCCTGCAAATATTAACTATGGAGCTGAAGTGTGGGCTCGTTGCTACATATACCAGAAATCCCCCTGGAGTAACGGCTACTGCGGACCTTTTACATGCGGATACTGGAAATTTTTTCGCATTGCCCGTCATCAATCCGATGGTACATGGAGAGGTTACGCTTCCATCATTGGTCAGGCCAACGGGCAATTTTTTATGAGTAACGAAGGATGTCCCGATTCCACCGTACATCAAAACGTAGGCACCCCTGTTGTTTTAGACAGTGACGTATGGAATTGCGTTGAAATGTATTTTAAGTTCCACGAGACCGCGGGAATAAACCGTATGTGGATCAACGGCGAACTTAAAGTAGAAAAAACTAACTTCAAAACAGCCGATTCAGGTGACTATGCCGATTTCAGTTATATATACACCACCTGGAACGATAAGCCTCCTCAGGACCAGGACTCCTATATGGATTCTATAGTGATAACCACTAACACTCCAGGCCAGCAGGATTCCTACGGAAATCCCATGATAGGGCTTATCGACAATCCAAAGGCAACTAATCCCAGCCCCGCTAATGGCGCTACAGACGTCGGCACGACTGCTGATTTAAGCTGGAATGCAGGCACTGACTCGACCTCAAGTAATGTCTACTTCGGAACTGATTCAACCCCGGATTCTGGTGAGCTTCAGGGTAACCAGACCGCTACTACGTTCGACCCGGGAACTATGAGCAATAGTACGACATACTACTGGCGCATCGATGAGCTAAAATCAGGCACTACTACAACAGGCTCAGTCTGGAGCTTTACGACAGTAAGCGCATCGTTGCCGGGCCAAGCAAGTAGTCCATCCCCTGCTAACAGCGCAACGGATGTCAGCACAACCGCTGACCTTAGCTGGACTGCAGGCTCCGGTGCCACAAGTCACGATGTCTACTTCGGAACAACCTCACCCGGCGCTTTCCAGGGCAATCAGGCGGCAACTACTTTCGACACGGGCACTATGAGTAATAATACGACCTATTACTGGCGCATCGACGAGGTCAATGCCGCAGGTACGACAACAGGGACTGTCTGGAGCTTTGCAGTAATAGCCGGAACAATGCCGGGACAGGCGAGTTCTCCAGTTCCTGCCGACAGTGCTTCCGATGTGAGCGCTAATGCTGATTTAAGCTGGACCGCAGGAAACGATGCGACAAGTCACGATGTGTACTTCGGCACCGATTCAACTCCGGATGCAGGCGAACTACAGGGCAACCAAACGGCTACCAGTTTCGACACCGCTACGATGACCAATGATACAACATACTACTGGCGTATAGATGAGGTCAATGCCAGCGGTACGACCACCGGAGATGTCTGGAGTTTTACGACCATCGTTGACGCTCCTGAACAGGCAACCAGTCCGAGCCCATCTAACAGTGCTACCGGCGTAAGTATCACTGCCGATTTGAGCTGGACTGCCGGCTCTGGTGCGACCAGCAGCGATGTTTACTTCGGAACAGATTCAACTCCCGATTCAAGCGAACTACAGGGGAATCAGACGGCGACTACTTTCGATACCGGTACGATGAGTAACAATACGACTTACTACTGGCGTATCGATGAGGTCAATGCCGGCGGTACAGCTACCGGAACTCTCTGGAGCTTTACAACCATCGTTGCCGCACCCAGTGCAGCAAGTAATCCAGGTCCGGCTGACACCGCTACTGATGTAACTACTAATACCGATTTAAGCTGGACCGCAGGAGCAGGTGCGACAAGTCACGATGTTTACTTCGGTACCTCCAGTCCCGGTAGCTTCCAGGGCAACCAGACAGCAACGACCTTCGATACAGGAGCAATGGATAATGATACGACATACTACTGGCGCATCGACGAAATAAATGCGGCTGATACTACCACCGGTACTGTCTGGAGCTTTACAACTGAAGCTGGAGGCTCGACAACAGAAGAATTCGGTGATGCAACAAACACTGATTATCCCGGTACAGTAGACGATACTTGGACAAATGTTGGTACCAGCAGTACAAACTATTCCTCTAGCACAGCTTTGAATACATATACCTGGCCCGCGGACACCTCCGCTAATACTACTATTATAAAGTGGGACCTCACCGATATTTCTACCGGTGCCGCCGTTACTGAAGCAACTCTGTATCTCTATCAGACGGACAGTGCTGGTGACAGTTCATATGACGTCAGTGTACATAAAATCGTCAATGTCAACCCAAGTATTGGCGATTTGACATGGGCTACATATGACGGCACAAACAGTTGGACAGGCGGCTCTAACGGAGGCCTAAGTGATATTGCTGCTGCTGAAGATACTCCTTCCCTCAATGCCACCAACAATGAATACAAGACATGGGATGTGACAGATATGGTAGCCGACTGGGTAGCAACACCTGCGAGCAACTATGGTATGCTGTTGAACTCTGACGATGTAGCAAGTGTTGACAGCCGTAGATATTTTGCCTCATCTGACGTCGCTACTGCATCTACACGGCCCAAACTCATCGTATCATATTCAACCGGCTCACCTCCTGGACAGGCAAGTAGTCCCAGCCCGGCTAATAGTGCTGCGTCTGTAAGCATCACTGCCGATTTGAGCTGGACCGAAGGTGCAGGCTCAACTTCAAGCGATGTCTATTTCGGAACCAGCAGTCCGGGTACTTTCCAGGGCAACCAGACCGCAACTACTTTCGATACCGGTACCATGAGTAACGATACGACATACTACTGGCGGATTGACGAAATCAATGCAGCAGGCACAACTACAGGCACTGTATGGAGTTTTACAACCATCATCGCTGCACCGTCTCAGGCTTCTAATCCAGGCCCATCCAACAGTGCTACAGGCATAAGTATCACAGCCGATTTGAGCTGGACTGCAGGCTCTGGAGCTACAAGTCATGATGTCTACTTTGGCACCAGCAGTCCGGGAACATCACAGGGCAACCAGACTGCTGCAACCTATGATGCCGGTACTCTCGATAGCGATACAACATACTACTGGCGTATCGACGAGGTCAATGCCGCTGCTACTACCACCGGTAATGTCTGGAGCTTTACAACAGTTTCAGGTGGACAGGTCGTAAAAGAATTCGGCGATGCGACAAACACCGACTATCCCGGCACCGTTGAAGATACTTGGACAAATGTTGGTACCAGCAGTACGAACTATTCTTCCCACACAGCATTGAATACACATACATGGCCCGCTGACACCTCCGCCAATACTACTATTATCAAGTGGGACCTCTCTGATATTTCCACCACCGCTACCGTTGTGGATGCAACGCTGTATCTTTATCAGACTGAAAGTAGCGGTGACAGTTCGTATGACGTCGATGTACATAAAATC
>CAZTKW010000421.1:0-3837 GCA_964614315.1 uncultured Pirellulales bacterium | reverse complement strand
CCACAGGCTTAGCAAACCCCTCAAACTTCAATCTTGTCGATGGTAACCTGCAGATACTTCTGCCGGTGTCCGATTCGTCTCTTGCTGTTTTTCCGCCTGCGAAAGTACATCGGGTAAAGCTTCTTGCCCTTAACAACAGCTTCTTCCGCCGTCGTCTTAAATGAAGCCGTAACCTTGGCTCCTTCAAGATACGGTGTCCCGATTTTCATATCTTCACCGTCGCTCACAAATAACACTTTATCAAGTTCGATAGTCGTTGCCTCGGCTCCGACCTTTGTAAGCTCGATATTTAAACTGTCGCCCTCGGCGACTTTGTATTGTTTTCCACCTTGTTCAATTACCGCATACATTCCAAAAACTCCATGCTTTTACATTGAAAAATACCAACAAGTCGGGTATTTTAAGCATTCATTCTTTTTTTGTAAAGTAAATTGTTAGATTTTTTTGCCTCTTTTTATTAATATAGCGTCAAAACTCGCTTTGACACCTTTTTAGGAACTCTTTTTATGAAGTTAGCTATGATTGAAGACACCATCATCCCCGCCGAAAAACTCGATCCTGCTTACTTAGACCGCGGAATTTACTTCGGAGACGGCGTTTATGAGGTAATGCAAAGCTATAAAGGCAAAATTTTTGCCCTCGAAGAACACCTCCGAAGATTCGCCGATAGCCTTGCTGCCATTCAAATTACCGGCGTTGATATTAACCAGGTTCGCACCCGCGTATTGAAGGCCTTTGAAACAGCCGCCATTCCCCATGCAAAGATATACTTTCACATTACCAGGGGTTCCGCCCCTAGAAACCACACTTGGGATGCCGACTTAAAGCCTAATTTCTTCCTGACCATCACAGAGTTGGAAGATTACACAGAACAAAAAACTAAAGGTATTGCCCTCTCGACACATCCCGACTGGCGATGGAAAAGATGCGATATAAAATCGCTCAATCTACTGGCTAATGTCCTTGCAATGAACAATGCCGCAAAAAAAGGCTGTGCCGAGGCTATACTTGTCGATGAAACCGGCCTGATTACTGAAGGCGCTGGCTCGGCCTTCTTCGCCGTCTTCGCTAAAACCCTTCAAACCTCACCCCTCTCGGCAAATATCCTCCCTTCGATTACCAGAATGTTTGTTGTCAAGGCCGCTAAAAATCTCGGCATCGAAATAATAGAAAAAGCTTTCACTCCAGAGCAGGCCGCCTCCGCTGATGAGCTTTTCATCGCAGTAAGCACCAAGGATATCGTCCCCGCTGTAAAGTTTGACGATTGCATAATCGGCGACGGAAAACCCGGCAAATACACTAAAATGCTCATCACTGAGTTTCAGTCATTTTATGATACAGCCCCCGAACCACAGTGAAACAGCTATGAAAAATGACAATATAATCGGTATTGTCGGCGGCGTCGGCCCCTATGCCGGACTCGACCTGACAAAGAAAATTCTCGACCAGACTATAGCTCAACGAGACCAGCAGCATTTACCAATCGCCCTTCTCTCACTGCCGGCAAAAATCGAGGACAGGACCGCATTCCTCCTCGGAAAAACAAAAACAAATCCTGCCGATGCTGTCGTCGAAATCATAATAAAATTAGAGAACCTCAGAGCCTCCGTCGTTGGTATCCCCTGCAATTCAATACACTGCCCCCCTATCCTTGATGTTATACTTGATAAACTAAAAAAATCAGGACTCAAAATCAAACTGATTAATATGGTCGTAGAAACCGTCGAGTTCATCAACCGAAACCATCCCAAAATCAAAAATCTCGGCCTGCTCTGCACAACCGGAACAGCAAAAACAAATGTCTATCAGCATTATTTCCAACCCCGGGGTTTTAATATCATCCTCCCAGATGATACACACCAAAATATGGTACAGGAAGCAATTTACGATATAAATGAAGGCATCAAGGCTAAATCAAATCCGGTAACAAAAATCGCAAAGCAAAAACTTAAGACCGCTGTTAATCACCTCCAAAATCACCCTGTCGAAGCAATTATCCTCGGCTGCACCGAAATACCCCTCGCCATCAGCGAGTGTAAAATTGGCCAAACCATAATAATCGACCCCACTCTGATTCTCGCCCGGACGCTGATTAGGCAAACATACCCCGATAAACTAAAACCCTGAAGAATTCACACTATCAATCTCCCTCGACAATACCATCGAGCAATTCCTGGACACTCTCCTCAAGTAACTCGGTAAGTGTATGTATCGCGCTCTTTTTATCCTCACCACGCTTGACTTCGATAGCCTTTCCAAACGATACAACCGCCCGCCGCCGGCCACGTACCGTAGCCGTCGGCACTTTGAACACATCCTCTTCGAACTTGTCAAGAGTCTCTGCCATTCGTTCTATCGTGGGTTTATGCGCAACATAGTCTCCCGGATAGCTGAACAACTGAGTAACAACAAATAAATCATCAAGAGCAAGCCTCGCTCCCTCCTGCAGGTCTTCCCTGCTCTCGCCCAACTGTTTTATCGCTTCTCTGCGAACCGCTTTTACCCTTTCAGGCAGCTTTGCCCCGTCGCCTTTGATTCCGTAGAACTCTTCCAGACCCGATAGTATCTTCTCCGAGAGACCCTTTATCCTCTCCGGCAAACCTCCACTCTGCGTATGACCAAGATACTCCAGTTCCTTTAATCCAAGAGCGCCTTCGGCAAATCTATAAATTCGCTCGGCCAAAGGTATATCATCGCGCCGCCGCCACAGAATCTGCTCTTCAAGTTCCCCCATAAATTCGACTAATTCACTCGTCGGGTCATCAACATACTGATACTTTATCCCGCAGGGCACACACACAACTGACCGTTTCGCTTTTTTCACCGCTGTCATAGCAATTGCCGCCGCCCCCTCCCTGAAAGGCATCACCTTGTCGTTTACATGATAGACCTCTCCTTCCGGAAATATCACCAGTGGGTTCCGGCTGCTTTGAAGAATATCTACAGCCTGCCGAAAGGCACGCATGTCGGTACCCTCCCGGTCCACACTGAACACGCCGTGCTGACGAAGTATCAGTCTCGCCAAAATATTTTCTCTCGCAAATACCTGCCATGCCGCCATAAAATAAAATCCCACCCCTGTCCGTTCGGCCGCTTTATAAAGTACAAGAGGGTCCGCATGACCGGAATGATTCGCAATTATCAGCACTCCCTGCTCATCTTCGACAGCTTTCTGCAGATTTTCAAGACCCCGCAATTCTATCTCGGCAACTCTTTGAACTTTATGTTGTATTCTCCTCCGCAAAAAATACCAGAAACGCCACCAGAACCCGTTAAGCATCGGCGACCACCACCGCGGCGGACTCTCAAAAGCCTGTGGATTCATATTCTGACACTCCTTGTCATTTAAAACTCCCCGGTCCCCCCTCCCCTGATGCTCCCGGCAAAGCCTCTATCGCATTACAGGTTTTGATTGAAAACATTGCATAAATAATCAAATGACCAACGCTCACCGCAAGTACAGAAAAGAACAAAAGCCACGACATCTCCGGACGTGAAGCAATAGCCCTCCTTAGCAGCCCAAAGAATGCAAATACGCATATCATGGGAATTGTCACCGCCATATATGACAGTAAGAACATAACCGCATATATTAAAAATAATACAAGCGGTAATTTTTTAGTTTTCACTTTGTACCGATTAACGAATGAATTGTAATCTTCTGCAAATCCTACAAGCATATACAGCGCCCAGTAAATATTAAAAATCGGAATCAACAAAAATCCCACCGCTTTACCGGGAGAAACTGACGCCTTGCCGTCCTGAATAGCCGTCCACATCTTATAAATCAATCCAAGTTCGATTAACACGCTGCATATGAGCAGAATATCTCCCACT
>CAZTKW010000420.1:0-3853 GCA_964614315.1 uncultured Pirellulales bacterium | reverse complement strand
GTTTGAGTTAATTATGCAAAACAAACCCAATTTACTAAATACTCAAAGCAACGTATCTTCTGTTATAAAAAAGGTTTACAGAAATATTCGCCTCCTCGGACGCCGCAAAAACAAAGCCAATTCAAACCCAATCTCAAAAATGCCAAAATGAAATTAAACTTATATTTAACAAAGGATTACGAAAATGAACCACCCCTCCGCCATACGGCAAAACAAACCCAATTTCAAAACCGGCGGCAGGGGAGGCTGGCGCTGTCAAGCCCACGCCTGCTCGATTATGTGCCCGCATAGCGTTTCTGAAGGCAAAAATCGTTGATATCGCATATATGACAGTGCAAAGTATTATTAAAAATTTGGTGGTTATTGATATGATTTTTGTTTATCATTTCAAAAAAACTGGGAGATTTTAGGCGTGGCGCAACTGAAAAAGCAGCTTGGCTTGTTTGATGTATTTGCCGTGGCATCTGGCGCGATGATAAGTTCAGGTCTCTTTGTTTTGCCTGCCATCGCATTCACAAAAGCCGGCCCCGCAGTAATATTATCATATTTCTTTGCTTCCCTTCTCGTTCTTCCAAGTGTTCTTAGCAAAGCAGAGCTTTCCACTGCTATGCCGCGGGCGGGGGGAACTTATTTTTTTGTCGAAAGAAGTTTAGGACCTGTTTTGGGCCTCTTCAGCGGATTTGCAAGCTGGTTTTCGCTCGCCCTCAAAAGTGCCTTCGCTGTCGTCGGAATGGCGATTCTTATCGAAGTAGTACTCCAAATGCTTTTTCCCGCACAGCTTCAGCCCTGGCACCTCAAAGTAATAGCTGTCCTCTGTTGTCTGACTTTTACCATGCTTAATATTGTAAGTGTCAGGCATACAAGCAGGTTTCAGATTTTGCTTGTGGCCGTTCTGTTGGTAATACTTGCACTGTTTGTAATTTTTGGCGTCCGAACCGTTGAAGTTGCCAGATACGAAGGTTTCCTTCAAAAGGGTTGGCCTGCTATATTAGCCACCGCAGGCCTGGTTTTTATTAGTTTTGGCGGTTTGACTAAAGTCGCCAGCATTGCAGAGGAAGTAAAACATCCAGGGAGAAATCTGCCAAGGGGGATGTTCCTTGCATGGTTTGTCGTAAGCATTTTTTATATCGCCGTAATCGCAATTACAGTAGGGACGGTTACGGCCGATGAACTTTCCGGCAGTTCTCTGCCTGTTTCCTTGGCAGCCGGAAAATTTATAGGTTCCTGGGGATTTGTCATTCTAAGTTTAGCCGCCATTGCCGCTTTCGTAACCACTGCCAATGGAGGGATACTCGCTGCATCAAGGTCGCCATTGGCAATGAGCAGAGACCGATTATTGCCCCAGGCCTTAAGCAGCGTCAACGAACGTTTCAAAACTCCTCACGTCAGCATACTCCTTACCGGCGGATTTATGATTGCTGCTATTGCCACACTTGATATTGAGGTCCTGGTAAAAACGGCATCGACCTTGATGGTAATACTTTTCATTCTTGATAACGCCAGCGTGATAATAATGCGCGAAAGCAAAATACAGAGCTATCGCCCGAAATTCAAATCGCCCTTATATCCCTATATACACATTTTTACCATCGTCGCATACGGGGCGCTTATTGTTGATATGGGAAAAGTTCCACTTTTGATTTCTGCCTGTTTTATTGTTGTCAGCGCTGCCTGGTTCGCACTTTATGTCTCAAGAAGAGTTAGTCGAGCCTCCGCCGTAATGCACATCGTCGAACGCGTTACCGCTCGCGAGCTTAAAACCGTTACTCTCGAAAACGAACTTCGAGACATTTTGCTCGAACGTGACGACATAATCGAGGACAGGTTTGACAAACTGATAAAGCAGTGCAGAATCCTTGATATAAAAGGCCCAAGAGAAGCCGAGGACCTTTTCCGCGAAGTTTCCGCCATCCTGGCCGAAAGATTGGATACCGATGAATATGTCCTCTTCGAAAAATTTCTCCTTCGGGAAGCTCAGGGCGGTACTGTGGTTCAGCCGGGTTTTGCTATACCGCATATAATCGTCGACGGGGAAAATAAATTTGACATATTGCTCGTCCGTGCCAAGGACGGAATTAATTTTACCGACACCACCGAGCCTATAAAGATAATGTTCATTTTAGCCGGTACCAAAGACCAGAGAAATTACCACCTGCGTGCCCTGATGGCAATCGCACAGATTGCACAGGAAACCAGCTTCGAGCACCGATGGCTCACCGCCCGAGACACTCAGGCAATAAGAAACATCATTCTCCTTTCCGCTCGCAATAGGGATGTAAGCCCGTAACTTATCTTGCAATCTTGTTTAAAACTAAAGGAATATAATTATTACCGGGCAAATAGAGTCCGGTTTATGCATTTTAGCCGGTTTCAAACAGCGATTAGTTTGCTTCTGTTTCTTCGTGCTGTTTTTCCACCTTGCCCGCGAAGTGCTTGTATAGGGCATAGGTCAAAAACACCGAGCCTGTCACCATCACTGCCGGCACCAGGATACTCCAGAAAATTGAAAACTCACCTTGCATTTTGTTCTCCCTGATTTATATCTTCGCTCTTTTTGTTGGCGCCGGGACCGCGCTTTTTATAGTTGTAATAAGCCAGCAGCAGCCCCAGAAAGCTCACGAAATAGGCCATTAACATTCCCAATATCTTGCCGCCGGTTTCAGAATCTATATTCATCGTTATTCCTCCCAACGTGTAGTTTTGTCAACATGTTCGAGAAATTCAGCCTGTCGTTTCGCGAAGGCATCAGACAACGCCTTCAGCTTCGGGTCGATAATCAAAAACATCACCACTGCACAGATGATGCCGACTATCAACGCAATAAAGCCCCACACCTGCAGCAGCAGGGCACCCGCTACACCGATTCCTACCAGAATATACGTTGCCACAGACAGCACGCAGGCTATCAGGTCATGTATGCTCCAGTCATCGGCTTGTTCCGGCGTCCAGTGTTTTTGAAATAAGCTCATCTTAACATCCCTTCATTATTTGTTATTATCTTTATGTTCTTTAATAAGGCCGCGATTAAGGGCTTCTCTGCGTACCGGCCCCCAGAACCCGCACGGCCTCGCCGCAACATAGTAATGCACCAAATGGTCCATATCATCGGCCTTGGTCAAAAACATTATCGGCATGTACACCACCGCAACCAGTATCGCCAGCATCCAGAACTGCTGATAGTCCGGCAGTTTCGGTATCACACCAAGTGCCGGCAGAACCCACACTACAAGCCAGCTCATAACTAAGTTCGCAATCCACGCACTAAGATATGCCCATGAATTAAACCGCCACCATATTACCTGCAGTATCGACGGTATCCAGATGCCCGCCGCCTGAAGCCATAGTGCAAATATAAGCCACTCCGTAATTTTTTTCATTGTCAGACCTAAAACAAAGCACCCGATAAGCAGCAGCAGCGTATTGATTCGTCCCATTCGAACCAGTTGTTTTTCCGAGGCCTGTGGATTGACATAGTGGTGATAAAGGTCGCGCGTTGCGTAAAGTGCGCCTAAATTCAGATGTGTCGAGATTGTGCTCAGATGGATAGCCAGCACCGCCGCAAAGAACACACCAATCATCCCCATAGGTAGATATTCGAACGCTATCCTGTACCACGCCATCTCATATTCCTTCGATTCGGCGATATTGGGATACACCACAAAGAAGGCCAGAACCGCCACCGCCCAGAAACCGTTTCTGAAAATCGCAGCAAGGCCGCCCGCCCATATACTGTAACTTGCATCACGCACCGACCTCGCCGATTGAATCCGCTGCGCTTCAGGGTACCAGTCGATGAAATTACCCATCCCGATTCCGCCGAAAGTCGCCATTATCAAAAGCGTTATAAACCAGG
>CAZTKW010000419.1:2858-3858 GCA_964614315.1 uncultured Pirellulales bacterium | reverse complement strand
ATTGGGATTATCTACGTTGTTTTTGACCAGCTTGTTCATAGCAATTTTTTCCGCATCCGGTACTGTGGCCGAGGAAATAGCAAATAAAACCATAATTACCGTTCTGAGCAAACCTGTTCAACGTCCGATATTCATTATTGCCAAATTCTTAGGTGTCACTTCTGCTGTAGTTCTGGCGCATTATATCTGTACCATCGCACTGCTTATGGCTATAAGACATGGAGTTATGGAAACTTCGGCAGACACAATCGACTGGACAGTCATAACAGTAGCGGCCGTTATATTGGTTCTGACTCTTCTGCTAAGTGCTTTTTTTAACTATGTTTATGACTGGAGATTTTCCTCGACAGCTGTTGTTTTGACCGCCCTTTTCGCTTCATTGGGCATAGTTTTTCTATCTTTAGTCGACCGAAACTGGCAGTTCAACCCGCAGGATAATGGTATAAACGCACTTGATGTCTATGGCTCGATATTGCTGCTATTGGGAGCAGTTATAATCGTGGCTCTTGCTGTAGCGATTTCATCAAGATTTAACATAGTTGTAACACTTTCTTCCTGTCTCGGAATCTTTTTGTTGGGCCTCGTAAGTGATTACGTATTCGGCAGATTTGCCCAAACTCAATTATGGGCCAAAATAGGCCGTTTTTTATTACCGAATCTGCAGGTTTTCTGGATAAGTGACGCAATTTACGAAGGAAGTGTAGTACCCGCAAAATACGTTATAATAGGCGCTTCATACGCTTTATGCTACACAATAGCCATACTATTTATAGCAATTGCCCTCTTTCAAAGACGCCAGGTAGGATAAAACTCATCGTTCGCATTGATTTGTATGTCACATCGCAGGTTTTCTTATCCAAAACGCATTACATATAACACTTTACGGTTTTTATAACGGCTGTTTCATCGCAATTTTGCTGTTTTGGGCACTTGGCACAATCGCTCCAGACCTTCATAGGCAAAGCCTCCTTTTCGACTACTTCAAAGCCCATTTTTTCAA
>CAZTKW010000419.1:0-2848 GCA_964614315.1 uncultured Pirellulales bacterium | reverse complement strand
ATCCGGTTTCAGGGTCAATGCAAATATCCTTGAGATGCCAAGCCTTCCTGCCTGTTCGACAGCAGTTCCAACGAGCATTTTGCCGGCTCCAGCCCCTGTATTTGCCTTGTCAACCGCCAATGATTTAATTTCAGCCAGATCCGACCAGATAATCTGCAGAGAGCAACACCCCACCACTTTACCGTCCAATTCAGCCACAGAGAAACTCTGCAGATTCTCATAGATGTCCGCCATTGACCGAAAAAGCATCTTGTCCTCCTCGGCATATTGATTTATCAGCGAACAAACCGTCCTGGCATCTGATATTTTTGCACTTCGCACTTTCATAATAAAAAGTATATCCTATGTGATGAAATTTTCCAATATCAATCCCAACTCTGTCAGAATTAGTTGCCGGAAGCATCAAAAACCCAAAAAAAGACTGGAAAAACAATAACATCTCGTATATTGTACTGCCTCATTACAAAAAAGCTGGTAACCGGAAGCAAAGCGTAAACGGTGAATAGAGAAACGAGCCGTGAGTCACTAAATTATGAGATTTATACTTATTGACAAAGTTATTTCACTGGAAAACGGCAAGGAGATAAAGGCAGTCAAAAACGTGTGTCTCGCTGAGGAATACCTCGCCGACCATTTTCCCGTCTTTCCTGTCCTTCCCGGAGTACTGCTGCTTCAGGGTATGATTGAATCAGCCTCCTGGCTGGTGCGGGAAGTGGAAAATTTTGCCCACAGTATGCTGTTGCTCGAACAGGCAAGAAATGTAAAATACAAAAGTTTTCTTACGCCGGGCGGACAAATAGAATATACTGTCCAGGCCAAAACTATTGAAGAAAACGTTAGCAGCTTTACTGGGTTCGGCGAATCCGAAGGCCAGCGAATCGTGGAAGCGAGGTTCGGCCTGAGACACTTTAACCTCGCTGACAAAGATTCAGCAATGGCCTGTATAGATGCCGAAATTATAAAAAACATGAAGCAACGATGGAAACTACTACGATAGCCAATAATCTTTTGTGAATAGTATAATGATGGAGGTAAAAAAATATGGCAATGAGTCGGGATGACATTTTTCAACAAGTACAGGAAGTCCTAGTCGATGCATTGGGAGTCGATGACGATGAGGTTACAGCCGAAGCAATCCTGATGGGTGATTTGGGGGCTGAAAGCATTGACTTTCTGGACATAGTTTTTCGGTTGGAGAAGGCCTTCGGAATTAAAATTCCACGTGAAGAGCTGTTTCCGATTGAAAACATGATGAACAATCCTGAGTTTGTTGATAACGGGAAATTGACCGAGACAGGACTGGCTGAATTAAAAAGTAAAATGCCGCATACTGACCTTGGAACATTCGAGCAAGACCCCGATATCAACAAACTGCCAGACTTATTTACCGTCAACTCGATTGTAAATTATGTTGAAACAAAACTCAATGCCGCCTGATTTGTTTTTCGTGTGTCATTTTGTATAAGAAAATGGTGTAATACGATACCTGCTTTCAAAGGCACAATCATAATCAATGCAAAAAAATGCGATGGATCTGGATAGATAAATTTGTCGAGTTTAAAAGCGGCGATTGGGCCGTAGCCCTGAAAAATGTAACGCTTGCCGAAGAGCATCTCCACGATCACTTTCCGGGCTTCCCGGTTATGCCCGAATGCCTCTGCATCGAAGCGATGGCTCAGACAGCTGGAATTCTGGTCGGCGAGGCTAAAAAGTTTCAGGAAAAAGTTATCCTCGCAAAGATTCAAAAGTGTGTTTTCTTTGACTATGTAAGACCCGGAGATACAATAAAACTGGCTGCGAAAATCGAATCCATCACTTCCGAAGCAGCAAGCACAAGCGGCAAAATTACCTGCGAAGATAAGTTAATCGCGGAAATAGATTTAATGTTCAGCCATATCGACAAGAATCTTGCGGGCAAAGATTTTCCACAGGAGAACTTTGTTTTCACCGACACCTTCAAGTCACTTCTCAGCCGGATGAACTTTTGAGATTGATTATTTTTTATTGACTATTGAAAAAGATATAAAAATAATCGATAATCACCAACCAACTGAAAAATGGAAATAGAAATATGGACTCTGTTCGTGTAGTAATAACCGGTTTTGGCGCAATAAGTCCTCTCGGAATGACCGCCAGTGAAATGTGGGATTCTCTCTGTGCAGGCCGATGTGGTATAGACAAAATTACCGCGTTTGACCCCGTCGGATTTGACTGCAAGCTGGCCGGCCAGGCCCCCGACTTTAAAATACAGAAATTTGTGCCTAAAGCCATCCGCAAGGCCACAAAGCTTATGTCCAGGGACATTGAGCTGGCCGTTGTGGCCGCAGCTGAAGCTTTCAACTCCGCCGGCCTTGTGACCAGAGCTATCGACCCGGAAGATATCAACATAGACCCGACTCGTACTGCAATCAATCTGGGGGCGGGCCTTATAAGCTGTGATTTGGTCGAACTGGCCCCCGCCGTTGCAGCAAGTATTACAGATGGCAGTTTTGATATCCGCAAGTGGGGCAACGCAGGTCTCGAAATGGTAACACCATTATGGCTGCTGAAATATCTGCCAAATATGCTTGCTTGTCATATAGGCATCATCCACGACATCCAGGGACCAAGCAACACCATCACATGTGCTGAAACATCCGGGCACATGGCAATAATTGAGGCGAGCCAGATTATCGCCCGCCGCAGCAGCGATATTGCTCTGGCTGGAGGCGCAGAGGCAAAAGTTAATCCCATAGTTATGATTCGCCAGTGCCTGCTCAAAAGAGCGACGAGTCAAAACAATGACGACCCTGCAACTGCTTGCAGGCCTTTCGATACTGATGCTAAAGGCGCTGTTTTTGGTGAAGCG
>CAZTKW010000418.1:0-3862 GCA_964614315.1 uncultured Pirellulales bacterium | reverse complement strand
AAAAGAAAAATATCACTCAATTGCCAAAGAACTAATTTATCGTACCATCTCCTTTGTTTAAATGGTGTTGCCTTGTGATTAGCCGCGTCTTTTAATGATAACAACCGCGATTAGAGCTACGACACCGACGACAATTAAGATAGTGTTCAAACTCATAACTTTTCTCCTTAAAAAATTCTCAATAAAATTATTTTGATTATTTTACAAAGAACTTGTGCACAGTCAATTGTTTGTATTTTTGGCCAGGCTCCAAAAAGACAGAGGGATAATTGGCTCTGTTGGGTGAATCCGGGAAATGCTGTGTTTCGAGGCAAAAGCCGGTGTGTTTATAATATACGGCCCCTTTGCCTTGATTCGATCCATTCAGGAAATTACCGGTATAAAACTGAATACCCGGCTGTGTGGTGAAGATTTGCATTACCCGCCCTGAGCCTGGTTCACAGACTTCCACAGCCAGTGCGAGTGAGCCGTCAGAGCTGTTAAGGCAGTAGTTGTGGTCGTAACCGCCTTTAACTTGGTCAATTCTTGAGCCGATGGTCATCGGGTTCCTGAAATCCATCGGTGTGCCTTTTACAGGCTCTATCCGCCCCGTTGGTATCAGACCGGCATCAACAGGGAGGAAATGGTCGGCGTTAAGCATCATCTCGTGACCGAGTATGTCGCCGGAATCATGACCGCCAAGATTGAAATAGCTGTGATTGGTAAGATTGATAACGGTTGCTTTGTCGGTTTCGGCTTCATAGCTGATTTTTAGCTCATTATCATTTGTCAGGGTGTAAATAACCGTGCAGGAGAGATTACCGGGATAACCTTCTTCACCATCTTCGCTCAGATAAAACAATTTCAGTGCGATACCGTTATCGAATGTCATTTCCTCGGCATCCCATACGACCTTGTCAAAACCCTTAATTCCTCCGTGAAGATGGTTTTCACCGTTATTTTGTGCCAGTTTATATTCGACGCCGTTAAGGTTGAATTTGCCTTTGGCAATACGATTTCCATAGCGGCCTATTAGTGCGCCGAAATATCCCCCCTTAGAGATATAATCTTCGAGCGTGTCGTAGCCTAAAACAATATCTGAGAAATTCCCCTTGCGGTCGGGAACGTAAAGCTTTGTTATAGTGCCTCCGAAGTTGATTATTTCAGCCTTTAAACCGTTACTATTGGTCAGTGTGTACGAATAGACCTTTTTACCGTTTATTTCACCGTAAGCTTGTTTTGTTATCAACATTTTTCTCTCGCTATCTTTGACGCTTCCGCCGCAGCCGGATATCAATAATATCACAGCCGCTAACAGAATTTTATTGAAGGTATTCCTCGTTTTAATGTTTCTCATCAGTCTTTTCATTATTTTGTTCGGTCCCGAACATATCTGCCAATAATTTTTGAATCTTATTTTCTTCATCCAACTGCGCTCGCTCGAAAATTTCTTGTAGCTCTCCCTTGTCGAACCACAGACCGTCGCCTCTGGAGCATTTGTCAAGCAAAAGTGCAGGCGCAGAGGTCCCAACGACTATTTTTTCCATTTTTTTCAAACAAATCGGGCACTTTCTTGGCTTTTCCGTGGTTTTTTTGTCGATTTTCAACGATTTTAGTAATTTTTTCGACTGTTTTTGGTCGCCGAGAAGCAGTTCCAACTCCCCCGAATCAAGCCAAATGCCCCTGCAATCCGTGCAATAGTCGATTTCAACATCGGCAAGCTCAAGAGTAATCATCGCATTTTTACAAACCGGACAGTCCATAAAATGCCTCCACTAATAATTATATGGTTTGGTATATTACATTCGCGATAGCTGTAAGTCAAGAAATACCTTGTGGTTACTTTGATTTTCATAATGCTGTTATCAATGCAAAGGCATCCAAGGGCAAACTTATAAGGCTGAATGCCTCAGATTTTAATAAACGATTTCTTACGATACATCCAGAAAAGTATCAGCCATATAACAACGAACGCCGCTGCTTGTTGTACAAAACCGTTCCATGTTCCTAACCGTTCTTCCATGCTTCCTACGAATATATTGCCAATCTTTCGAAAATCAAACAATATCGTTGCCATGTACACCGCTACAGCATTCATCCCGATTACCACCAGGCAGAACGCCCATTTTTTGAAACCATATACATCAATAATCAAATAAAACAACGCTAATAACAGATAGCTTATCCCTGCTGTTAAAAGCACAAATGAGCTTGTCCACAAATTCTTTATAATTGGAAACCAGCTATTCCACAGAAGACTCAGTATCAAACAGCCAATTCCTGCAGCTAAGAGGCAAAGAACCTTGGTTTTTTGTTTTTTTTCTGCTCTGAGCAGTTGTCCTCCGAGGGCGCCCAGCATCACCGTACAGCCAAAGGTGATAGTGCTCAAAAACAAGGTGTGATTCACATCTTCGAATCGACCCAATATCAACTTGTCGATATAAACAGCAAGGTTAGCGTCCCTTGTCAACACACCCGCACCATAACCTGGCACCGGCACCAGTGTCATCAGGCCCCAGTACAACAACAACAATGACACTGTTGTTATTATCTGCCAGGTTAAATTCATATTTAATATTATTATCGACGCAACAAGATAGCCGGCGCCTATCGTCATAAGGGTATTGCAGTGAAAACGAAAGGTCGATAGATTGTAATCCAGCAAATGTCCCTGTGCCATGAGGCCCAGGACAAACAGAATCAAAACTCTTTTGAATATGTGCAAATATATTTTCTTCCTGCCGTTCTCTATCGTCAGCCGTTTATTGAATGAAAACGGCATTGCTACCCCTGCCATAAAAAGAAACAACGGCATAATCAAATCCCAGGCGAGAAAACCCTCCCATTTAGCGTGGGTGAATTGTGTTAATATAACCTTCAAATACTCGTTCTCAGGCCATAGGCTTATTAGTTCCTTGAGTACGCTGCCGCCCCCTATAATCCAGAACATATCAAATCCCCTGAGGGCATCAAGCGAGAGCAGCCGACCTGTGCTTTTATCTGCCTGAATTTGCACATTCATTCTGAAATCTCCGTTTATCTGCAAAGAAAATCTAAAAAACTGGAGGCATATTAAGTTGGCTGGTGCTTTAGGTCAAGAGAAGGTTTGTATCGGATTTGTGAAATTATAGAGAAAATAATTGTTCTTGACGACAATATAAATAGTGGATAGGGTATAAGGCATAAAAACTAAAACCAAAGGTATCAGGATATGATAGTTGACTGCCACACACATATAAATTATACGGCGGACAGTGTTATTTTATCTGAACATTTAGCAGCGGCAGAGCCTGTAGAAGCCTGCATAGTATTGGCTACGGCGGAGAATTCAAGCGACGAGGTCAATAAGAAATTATCTGAGTACGTCTGCAAATATAAAGAAAAGATGGTAGGTTTCGCTCTTGTAGACCCGACCAGAGATAAAACAGGTGTAAAAAAAATAGCTTCAATACCTGAAAAACTGAGTCTGGCAGGTGTGGTTGTTTATTGTTCGAACTGTGGTTTTCATCCGGCACACAGCAGGGCGATGCGATTTTACGAATCGGCACAAGAGCTTGGGCTGCCTGTTTTTTTTCATAACGGTAGACCTTTAGAGCACAAGGCGGTTTTGGACTATGCCCAGCCATATCTTTTGGATGAGGTAGCAAGGGAATTTGGGGAATTGAAAATTATCATTGGTAGTATGGGAATGCCCTTCGTGGAGCAAACTTTGTCGATGGTGGAAAAGCACAAGAATGTGTATGCCGACCTGACTGTAAAAGCGGGGAATGTTTGGCAGGTTTATAATATAGTTTTGGCGGCATACGAAAGAGAGGTGATGGATAAGCTGTTGTTTGGCAGCGGCTTTCCGTCGGGCAGGGCGGGGGAATGTATAGAGGTGCTG
>CAZTKW010000417.1:0-3866 GCA_964614315.1 uncultured Pirellulales bacterium | reverse complement strand
TTGTTCAAAAAGTGCGCCATTTTGTTAAAAAAAGTACGTTTTTTTGTCATTTTTTAAACCCCCACCCCCATTTTCAGCCCAAAAACAAGCCTCCCAAAAACAGTCGATACACAAAAACACAACTTTACACACAAAAATACATCTTTTTGGTCAAATTATTCTCCCATTTTACGCTTTTTAGCCCTTTTAAGCGCGATTTTTCGTCAACCACCCCCATTTATAGCCTGAACCTGTCTTCCCCCAAATATAATTTACCCGCCGGCCTGATTAGGCTCCGCCACAAGTTCCGGCACCCCGAAACGCTCCTGCCAATTCCTAAACTGCTCAATCCACTTCGGCCTGCCTTCAGGAGTCTGTATTTGACCAAATACCGCTAATATTTCGTTAGGGTCGGCCCCTACAGCCGGCTCTAACAGGTGGCCGTCAATGGACTTAACGATTACGTTATTAGGGTCAAGGTCCTTCTCCAACAGGCTGTTTGCAACTAATTGTGCAGCCGCCTCTACATTCGGCCATTTCAGATAAATCTCAACCAGCTTACCAGAAATCCCTTCTTTTTCCTCAGCCGTTGCAGCATTTTCACGCACCAGCCCCCAATACTTTGCCGCCTGTTCATAACTGCCGAGTTGGGTATAAAGCTGCGCCAGTTTATCTCTAACAGCTTTGACCATTTCCGGCTTGTTTTCTCCAACTGCCTTTTGTTCCGCTATTTCAAGAAAAAAGACCATTTGTTCGTCTGATATACCGTTTTTGAGGCTTTGTAATTCGAATTTACCCGCCCATTCATTCAGAATCGCAGCATCAGAGCGTCTGAATATTTTAAGCATTGTCTGCCAGGATCCCTCGCTTTCAGCCGATACTGCAAGCTTTTCCGCCAGCCAATCTAAATCTTCCTGGTCGCCAACAGTGCCGGCCAGTTCTATTAGCTTCGTTCGTACTGCAATGCTGTTGTCATTGACAAAATCGTTTCTTAACGCCTTAATCGCCTCTTTTGGGTCAATATAAATAAGTCCATCCACCGCTGCTTCCCTGACCAAATCTGTTTCATCATTGAGTGCTTGCTCAAAAAAAGGCTTAAAAAGCTTCTTTGCTTCGTCTTTATAAACACTTTGGTCGCATAACCTTGCCATCGTATTGAGCAATTCGCCGCGAAGGCTCTTATCAGTACCGTCCTGGCTATATCGCTGGTGCAGCAAACCAAGATATCTGCTAATCTCCTCTGGCGTCAATCCATCCTGCTCCAGCAGCTTTCTTATAACTTCAGCCCCTTTGTGAGCCTTCTGCCCGTCAGCCTCAACAAGGTACTTTGCAGCTTCTTCTAAGGTTTGTTTTCGTATTTCAGGGGCAATTTCAATACCCGAATCAGGTAAAAAAGCATAATAGCAGGCCCAGCCGAGCGCAACAAATAACTCCGTTCGCACCTCATCGTCCGGTTCGATTTGGAGTTGTTCAAGCAAATTTTTGGCTGAATTCAACTCCCCCATCAATGACAGCAGTTTCGCTGTTTTTAGCCGAATATCCCTGTTCTGGTCCGAAACCAAACCGATCAGAATGGGGCCAATTTCAGGAGGCAACTTCGATTTGGGTCTTGTTCCTAAAAGGACCTGATAAACTTTTTCCAAAGCCCACAATCTTACTACCGCCTGTGAACCAGCCAAATGTTCGACTAAAAACTCACCCTTCTTTGCATCGTCATTAATGCCATCATATATCCGATCCTGGGCCGCTAAATACTTTTTCTGCCAAAAGTCGCGTTCGGTTTCTAACCTGGCCATATCCCGTTCCTGACGAATCAGCCAATCCCGCAGAAATTCGTCTATGCCTTTTCGCTGAAGCCCTTCTATGATTTGCTTTCGAGCCTGTGCGTCTCTGCCGACTGGTATTCCCAGAGATTCCAAAGCTTTCTCTGCAGCCATAACCACCTGTTGTTCAGGGTCTTCGAGCAAATCCATAAGCTTGGATATTGCCCCGATATCCGGCCTTTTCAATGCTTCTGTCGCGTTTAATCTGGCTGTGGCAGGTTGTGAAACATCTGTTACAATTTTTCCGAGCGGCTCTGATAACTGTTCATACTCGAAAATCAAAGTCGCATCAGCAGCCAACTTGGCAGTGGCAGGGTCCTGTTCTGTGGTCAAAATCGTAAGTAACGGCTGAATAAAATCTTCTTTATTCTCCGGTTCCTGAGCTGCTCTTGTCAGGGTCAATGCCTTACAGACAGCTACACGTGCGGCGTTGTTTTCAGATTGTATCAACGCATCAATCAGGATTTTTCTGGCGGCTGGGGCTTTACTAAACAGCAGTACAGTGGCAGCATCTATACGTATTTCCTCATTTTTGCCCTCAAACAAGGTGTTTTTATAGATTTTCAATTCCTTGGTAAGGTTATCATCTGTGACTGGTGGGGCTGGAATGCTGTTTTTATTTTGTAGAGATGCCAGCAGAATCTCCCTGTTTTCAGGTATCTGCGAAATTTGCTCACCCTCATTATTAGCAGATTCGGTTGAATTTTTCGCACTTATGTCAGCATTACCCGATAGAGTTGGATTTTTCACACTTACATCAGCATTATCCGGTTCGGCTGGGCTTTTTGCATTGACATTAGCCTGCTGGCATCCAATTGCCAGTATCAATATCACCGGATATAGCCGTTTTGTAATCATTAGGATAACCTTAAAGACAATGCCGTCAGTTTTGTTGAATGTCGGTTGCCCGGTACCTTTTGGAACGCTAATGCGTGTCAAACTAACCATAATAACGATTTCAAAACTTAAGTCAATGCCTTTAAATCACGAATTTTGACTGATTATCCATATTTTTAGGGCCTTGGGTGGAATTGCTTGTGAATCTTGCGCAGCCTTTCCTGGTCAACGTGCGTATAAATCTGTGTGGTTGATATATCCACATGGCCGAGCATTTCCTGGACGCTTCGCAAATCTGCGCCACCTGCCAACAGGTGGGTTGCGAAGCAATGCCTTAATGTATGAACGGTCAGGTTTCTTGGCATACCTGCCCGAATCGCATATTTTTTGATTAATCTCCAGATTTCAATACGACTCATAGGTCGTCCTGTTCGTGACAGCAGGAGAAAATCGTTGCTGAAAGGCTTTTGGAGTTTAGGGCGGAGGTTTTTGAGGTAATCAACGGTGGCGACGATTGCAGCCTTGCCAATGGGGATAATTCTCTCTCTGCTTCCCTTTCCAAAACACCTCAAATAGCCGATATCAAGGTTAAAATCGCCGATTTTCAGGGTTGCAAGTTCTGTGGCTCGAACGCCGGTTGCGTAGAGGATTTCGAGGATAGCTTTGTCTCGGAAGTAATATGGCTCATCGGGAGAAGGGGTGTTTAAGAGGTCAAAAACCTGCGATTTTGAGCAAATAACGGGTAGTTTTTGCCAGAGTTTTGGGGCTTCGAGAACCTGTGTAAAGTCGTTTTCTGTAAGGCCGGTAAGGCGGCCAAATTTCAAAAGCATCCTGATAGCCACCAAAGAGCGTTTTACGGAACTTTCGGCCTTGCTTTCGGCGGATAGAGAACGCTGGTAGTTCTGTATGAGAGAAGGCGTTAGCTGTTCTATCTTCTTTATTTTGCAAGAGTTACAATATTTGAGAAAGGCTTTCAAATCTCGGCTGTAAGCTAAAATGGTGTTGTCGGCGAGGCCGGCTTCGACGGTTAGATAAGTGAGGAAATCTCTTATGTTTTTTGCTAAAGGTAGTTGTGACAAGGAGTTATCAATAGGGTTATCAGCCGATAGTACGGCTGCGCGGGGGAGAATAGATTTTGTAAGCAACGACTTCATCGGTTACCCCAAATTACTGTAAACTCTATAGTTATAACTATATCGGCGTTAAAACGAGCTAATCTTTAGCTGT
>CAZTKW010000416.1:0-3882 GCA_964614315.1 uncultured Pirellulales bacterium | reverse complement strand
GTGGCTTGGTCCGGCTCCTTACCGGCCTTATGTTGACAAAGCTTATTTGCCCTTTGTCTGGCGGGGATGGTGGGATTTTGGCTGTGGAGCGCTCGGAGATATGGCTTGCCACTTGCTCGACCCTGTCTTTTGGGCCCTTAAATTGGGTTCTCCGAGTAGTGTCGAAGCCTATGCGTCTAAAAATAATTCCGAGACAGCCCATTTGGAAACTGCTCCTTTGGCTTCTATAGTTCATTATAAATTCCCAGCCAGAGAGGGTATGCCGCCGGTTAAACTGAGTTGGTATGACGGCGGATTGAAGCCGGAAAGACCGGAAGAGCTGGAGCCGGGCCGAAAGATGCGAAGCGTAGTCTTTGTCGGCGACAAGGGCAAAATAATGTCCGGTGAATATGGCGACAGTCCACGGCTGATACCCGAAACCAAGATGAAGGAATACAATCGGCCGCCCAAAACAATCCCCAGAGTAGAAGGAAGTCACGAACAGAACTGGATTGATGCGTGCAAGAACGGCACACAGGCCTGTTCCAACTTCGATTATGCCGGACCGATGACCGAAACCATTGTTATGGGCAACCTTGCTATTCGAAACCCAGGCCAGAAACTGGAATGGGACGGTGAAAATATGAAAGTTACAAATGTTCCTGAAGCCAATCAATACGTCAACGAGCCGTATCGAGAAGGATGGACCCTATAGGGATAGCAGGGCGGTTTTGACTTTTCGCAGAGCGGAAATTCAGATTGGTAACGCTAAGCTTAAAGACAAGGAGCAGATTATGACAGGTACGGCAAACAGGAAAGTACCTGACGTTTCGCGCAGGCATTTTCTTAAGACCTCAGCTGCTACAGGTGTCGTTGCCGTACTGGCCGGTGCGCCTAAGATGTTTGCCCGGGGCTCCGACAAGTTGCGCGTCGGCCTTGTAGGCTGCGGGCAGCGCGGCACAGGAGCGGCAAAAAACTGCGTGCACGCCGCGGAAAACGTCGAGATTGTCGCAATGGGCGACCTTTTTGAAGACCGCCTCCAGAAGTCATTCAAAAGCCTCAAAAATAATGAGACTACAAAGAGCGATTGGTATTCTTCCATACCCTGGCAGTGTGCAGACAAGGCAAAGGTAACAGAAGAAACATGCTTCGCGGGTTTCGATGCATATAAAAAGGTAATCGCCTGTGACATCGATATGGTGATTCTGGCAACCCCGCCGCACTATCGACCTATGCACCTGGCCGCTGCTGTCGAAGCAAATAAGCACGTCTTTATAGAAAAACCCGTAGCCGTCGACCCGGTAGGAGTGCGTTCGGTCATTGCATCATCCGAACTGGCGGCAAAGAAAGGGTTGAGCATCGTGGCCGGTACGCATCGCCGACGGCATGCACCTTATCTGGAAGTTATGAAACGAGTACATAATGGCCAGATAGGCGAAATTGTCGCAGGACAGTGCTATTTTAACTGGGGCAAGGGCCTGGACTGGAAATACCCGCGTCAGAGCAGCTGGTCGGATATGCAATGGCAGTGCAGAAACTGGTACTATTTCACCTGGCTTTCAGGAGACCACATTGTCGAGCAGCACGTTCACAATATAGACTCAATAAATTGGGCCATAGGCGCCAATCCCGTCAAGGCAATGGGAATGGGTGGACGCGAGGTACGTACCGATGCTGTGTACGGCAATATCTTCGACCATTTTGCAGTTGTGTTCGAGTACCCCAATGGTGTGCGTGTTTTGAGTATGTGCAGCCAGATAGAAGGCACAACCGTTCGTACTTCCGAGTACCTGGTCGGCACGAAAGGCAGTACCTGCACCGACAAAGGTGTTGGACGAATTGAAGGAAAAAACCCTTACGAATATGATGGCCCGAGTCCCAACCCATACGTTGTGGAACACACCGACTTAATTAACAGTATCCGGACGTCCAAGCCGCTGAACGAAGGAAGGCAAATTGCTGAAACCACCCTCGCTGCCATTATGGGCCGAATTTCAGCATACACGGGACGAGAGATTTCCTGGAAATGGGCGATGAAGGGTTCTAAACTGGATCTGAGCCCGCCGAAATACGACTTCGAACAATGGCCTCTGCCCGTCAGACCCGTACCGGTGCCCGGAAAAACCAGGCTGGTTTAATGACACAAAAGAAATTTTAGGAGAAAAATAGATGGTTAAGAGGTTGAAAGTTGTAGTTATTTTGTTGGTGCTGGCCGCTATGTTTTCAAGTTCCTTTGCCGAACCCCAGAGAGTATCGGTGAAGCAGCATCCGGACAGAGATATTTATCCCGGCTGGCAGCTGGGAATGCAGATTTACTCATTTAGGGAGTTCACATTTTTTGAGGCTGTGGATAAAACCGCCTCGCTTGGTCTGGACTGGATAGACTCTTACCCGGGACAGCGTTTCAGCGCCGAAAGACCCGATATGAAATTTCACCACACGATGTCGGCTCAAATGAAGGCTGAAGCCAAAAAGAAGCTCAAAGATACTGATATAAAGATGGTCAACTACGGTGTAGTGAGCCTGCCAAATGACGAGACTGAGTGCCGTAAAGTCTTTGATTTTGCAAAAGAGATGGGAATTGAAACCATTGTTTCAGAACCACCGCTTGAAGCAATGGGCCTCGTGGACAGACTCTGTCAGGAATACAAAATCAAAATGGGTATCCACAATCACCCCAAGCCTTCAAAATATTGGCACCCCGACAGCATCTTAACCGCCTGCAAAGGCCGCAGCAAATTGGTTGGCGCCAGTGCTGATGTCGGTCACTGGCTGAGATCCGGCGTAAATCCCGTTGATGGCCTCAAAAAACTTGAAGGACGAATAGTCAGCCTGCATTTTAAGGATATCAACGATGAGCATGAGGATGTAATATGGGGCTTGGGGAAATGTGATGTCAGGGCAATGCTCGTTGAACTTGACCGCCAGAAATTTGAAGGCGTTTTTTCGAACGAGTACGAAGCAAACTGGAAAAACTCCGTACCTGATATACGTAAGTGCACTGAATACTTCAACAAAGTGGCTGCTGAATTGAAGCCGACAGGCTGGACTAATCTGTTAACGGAAGATTTGTCGAATTTCACATACGAACCCGGCAGTTGGATATTGGAGGACGGAACTCTTGCCAGAAATGCAAAGAGCAACATTTGGACAAAACAGCAATACGGTGATTTTATTCTGGATTTGGAATTCAAAGTTGCCCAAAAGACCAACAGCGGCATTTTCTTCCGCACAGCCGACATCAAGGATTGTGTGCAGACCGGTATCGAGGTGCAGATATTTGACTCATATGGCAAAGATTCAAACAAACACTCCTGCGGAGCGATTTATGATTGTCTGGCGCCCAGCGAAAATACCACCAAAAAACCGGGACTCTGGAATCGTATTACTATTATCTGCCGGGACAATAAAATCAACGTGGTTATGAATGGCCGGCAGATTATTGATATGGACCTGAATGAGTGGACTGAGCCCCGCAAAAATCCGGACGGTACTAAGAACAAGTTTAAAACAGCATATAAGGATATGCCTCGAAAAGGATATATTGGCTTTCAGGACCACGGCAATCCCGTGTGGTATCGAAATATCAGGATAAAACCTCTGGACGAATAGTTCACATTTTTTTACGCAGGAAAGACATTTACCGACTTGAGTAAATAGAGGGATACGCAGATGGCGCTTTTATTGGGATACGATGTAGGAAGTTCGTCAATAAAAGCGACTTTGATGGATGCTCAAACTGGTAAGGTACTTGCGACTGCAACTTCACCGGAAAAGGAACTGGAAATTATTGCAGAGCAGCCCGGCTGGGCCGAGCAGCATCCGCATATATGGTGGGAAAATGTCATATCGGCTACCGGGAAGATTAAAACCGAAGCGGAATTTGACACTTCTGATGTAAAG
>CAZTKW010000415.1:2841-3882 GCA_964614315.1 uncultured Pirellulales bacterium | reverse complement strand
ACCTGGAACGCATAATGCCAGAGACGCTCCTGCCAGCTTTTAACGAGTTCATCAAATGCCTCTTTGTTTCCTTCTTGGCATCTTAAGACCAGCAGTTCATTATATATCTGTGCGCGACTCTTTTGCATAATTCTACAATAGAAGTCGGATGAGGTGTGTAAAAAGTTCCATTTTTTATGAAACCGAGCCAAATTTATGTCCGGGAGCAATGGTGTACAGGCGATTTTTCGGCTCAGTGCTGGTGTGAGAGCAGGCGACCTTTCCCACAAAGACTATATGGTCGCCGGCTATTGTTTCGGACTCAAGTGTACACTCGAAATTGGCCACAGCATCGGTAATCAATACCGAATCAATCGCCTCGGCAGGGGCAGTTTCACAGTCGAATTGGGCAAATTTATCAATGTCTCGACCGGAATGGCTTCCGAAGAATAAAGCTGCGTCGGCCATATCCGCCGATGGAAATGCAATTGTAAAACATTTGGAATGCCGGATTGCCTTTATTGAGTAATGAGTGGCTGCAACGGCTATTGCCATCATCGGCGGCGAGCCGGATACAATCATTGTCCAGCCCAGTGTAATAGGATTTGCTTTGCCGTCGGGGTCTTTGGCGATGGCGATTACCACCTGTTCGGGATATTTGGTTTTGATTGCCTCGGTATATTCTACTTTTTTTTGCATAGCAGAACTCCTAAACTTAATTTTTTATGTTTACCTGAAGTCGATTTTTGATATAATTTTAGCACTGTTAACGATTTATACAAGGAGAAACGTATGAATACGATTGGTTTTATCGGCAGCGGAAATATGGCCGAAGCTTTGATAAAGGGCATAATAACAGCAGGAGTTTATAAACCTGATAGTATCTCTATAAGCGATATCAGGACGGAAAGACTTGAACTGCTTGCAGAAAGGTATAACGTAGCAGCCCTTGAGGAAAACGACCAACTGGCTGTAAAGAGCGATATTGTTGTTCTGAGCGTCAAGCCTCAAAATATGGATGATGTTCTTGGTGATATAAAGGAAGCTGTTTTGCCGGGCACA
>CAZTKW010000415.1:0-2831 GCA_964614315.1 uncultured Pirellulales bacterium | reverse complement strand
GTCATATCAATCGCCGCAGGCATTAAAGTCGCCAAAATTTCCTCTGTTCTGGGTGATATTGCGATAGTTCGTGTTATGCCAAATACACCAGCCTTGATTGGCGAGGGTGCCAGCGCACTGTTCGCCAATGATAAGGCCAAACCGATGATTGAGCGGGCAAAGGTGATTTTCTCAGCGGTAGGAGAAACCGTTATTATCGAAGATGAAGACTTGATGGATGCTGTTACTGCCGTCAGCGGCAGCGGGCCTGCTTATTATTTCCTGCTGACCGAAGAAATGATAAAAGCAGCCGTCGATTTGGGACTTAGTGAAGATGTAGCCAAAAATCTTGTTCTTCAGACTGCCAAAGGTGCCGCTTTACTTGCGGCCTCCGCCGATGCACAAGGTGAAAATCCCGCGAAACTGCGACAAAAGGTCACCTCGCCCGGCGGGACGACGGAGGCGGCTTTAAAAGTCTTTGCAGAAGGCCGATTCGGCCCATTGGTCGGCTCTGCGATTAAAAAAGCCCGTGACAGAGGGCGGGAGCTTTCAGGTTAAGTTATTCGACAATAATTGCTTCGGCTGGACATTCATCGGCGGCCTGCTGAACAGCGTCCTCGAATTCCAGAGGAACTTCTTCGTCTGTAACCAGTGCTATATCAGAGCCCATTTCAAAAACTTCAGGACAAGTGTCGACACATAGTCCACAAGCGGTACAGGTATCTTCAATTTTGACTTTCATAGCAAAACCCCTATTTACAGATTACTGTTTACTATCGTATTTGTCGTCGTAAACAATAGCTATTGAGGTAAAAATTGTCAAATCAAAATGTTTTTGTGGAAATAATAGTCTTTTGTGCTATAGTAGGCCGGTATTTTTAGGATAGTTAGTAACAAATAAACAAATTTTTGGCCGGGTCCCATGCAGACCGAGCCCGTGAAACTGGTCAGGCGGGGAACCGAGCAGCCATAAGCGAGAGTTTGGTTGTGCTGTGGTAAACCCGGCCATCTTAAATTAATTACAATGTCTTATACGGTTCTTGCAAGAAAATACAGGTCGCAGACGTTCGATGACGTCATCGGGCAGGACCCAATCAGTCGGACGCTCAAAAATGCCATAAAGACCGACAAGGCCGCCCATGCTTATTTATTTACAGGCACCCGCGGAGTCGGCAAAACGACTATGGCACGGATATTGGCAAAAGCATTTAACTGCCACAGCTTCGACGGGCCCACGACAGAGCCGTGCTGCAAATGTGATAGCTGTGTCCCGATAAACATCGGTGAAGATATCGACGTCATCGAGATTGACGGGGCTTCAAATAACAGCGTTGATGAGGTTCGCAGGTTACGTGAGAATGCGATTTACAGGCCCGCACGGTCACGGTTTAAAATCTATATCATCGACGAAGTACATATGCTGAGCACTTCAGCTTTTAACGCTCTGTTGAAAATACTGGAAGAGCCGCCAAGCCATGTGAAGTTTATTTTCGCGACCACCGAGCCGAACAAGGTCATACCGACGATTCAATCCAGATGCCAGAGATTTGATTTCGGCAATATAAGTCCCAACCTTATTGCAGGCCAACTCAAAAGCATACTCAAGCAGGAAACAATAAAGTACGAGGACGATTTGATTTTACCACTGGCAAAAATGGCAAACGGCTCAATGCGAGACGGCCTTAGCCTGCTGGATAGATTAATAAGTACTGGGGCAGAGCCGTTAAGCGTTGACCTGCTTGAAGAATATTTAGGCTGTCCCAACAGTGAAAAAGTCTATAATCTCGTCTCAGAAATAGGCGACAGCAATGCAGCAGGAACGCTGGAGGCGGTAGAAGATTTGATTAATACCGGGTTGAGCGACGTCCAAATCGTTGATTCACTTGTCGATTGTATGCGTGATTTGATGGTGGCCAAATCTACGTCGGCGGAAACCGAACTTTTGACTTTGACGGCTGAGCAGCGAAAACGGGCCGGCGAATTAGCTGAAAAATTCGATATTGCAGCACTTGTTTACAACATAACAACACTTGAAAAACTGCGATGGACAATCAAAAACAGCGACACACCGAGGGCACTTTTAGAGGCTTCTCTGATAAGATTCGCTTTGAGCGAACATTTTCTCAATGTCGATGCTCTTTTGTCAGAGAAACAGACCACCCCCGTTAAAAAAAAACGCTCGGCCGCCCTTAGCACGGAGTTAAAAGCCCCTTTTGAGCCCGCTAAACCCACAACTGACGAACCGCCCTCTTTGCCGCAGCTAAATGACACAGAGTCAATAAACAGCAATTGGCCGGATATTTTAAAAATTATCATAGCCAAACTTGGGCCGGGCACCGGTGGTTTGTTAAGTTCCGCTAAGCCAAGCCGATTCGAAGATGGACGATTTACGCTTGAATTCGGTGCTTCGGCAGGTGTATCAAAAAAAATGTGCGAAAGTAACGGGCGGAGAGAGGCAATCGAATCTTTATTAAGCGAGCATTTCCGAAAGCCTATAGAATTAAAGTTGGAAATAGCTTCCGAGGGAGAGGTTCAGCCCAAATCTGACTCGAAACAAACCGGGACCAGCAGCCGGAGAAAAAACGAAATAGTCAACAACCCTGCGGTCAAAACTGTCCTGATGGGACTGGGCGCAACAATCACCGGTATCGAAGAATTAAAAGAATAATCCTAGAGATTTAAGAAAAAAGATGGGCTCGGCATATACAGAAAGTTTGAACAAACTGATAGAGGAGTTTGGAAAGCTGCCGGGTGTTGGGCCTAAGACGGCCGAACGCCTGGCCTTCTATATATTAAAAGCTGAGCCGGCTGAAGCGATGAAACTTTCCAAAGCAATCAGTGATGTCAAAAAT
>CAZTKW010000414.1:0-3885 GCA_964614315.1 uncultured Pirellulales bacterium | reverse complement strand
CTTCTTTAGTATGCTCGGTTTCAAATAGACTCTCTATTTGCCGGCATACAGCATTGAAGTCATATTTGCCTGCAACAGTAAATATTGTTTGTGACAAATTAAAGTTGTCTTTTATGATTTTCCTTGTTTTTTCAGCCGTCAAAGTCTTTAGTTCGTCAATATCTCCGATGGCACTGCGTCCCAGAGGTGATGGATAGAACTGCTCCCGCAGTTTCAGCATAACATTTTGGCGGGGGTCGTCGTCCAGGGCCAGTACGCTGTCAACGGCTAATTGCCTGGCTAATTCAAATTGGTCTTCTTTCAGGCTGGCCCGCAGTATAATATCGGCATACAACTCTATTGCTTCGGCTAAGTTTCCTGCTTCCAGTGCGGCCCCGATGGTTATATGAGAGCTTCCGACCGAACTGACCCTGTGCAGTCCCATCCCGTCAAGAGCATCGCTAAGCTGTCTGCTGTTCTTATCGCCTGCCCCCCTGAAAATCCAGTCTGTAATTACATTTCCAGCCCCGCAGCAGCCTTCATCTAAAACCGCAGCGCCAGCCGGAAGCATAAAACCGAACGCCGCCGATCCGACCGCTTCCATCGGCTCTCCAAGAAGAACCATCCCGTTTTTTAGTGTGTGCTTATCAAATTGTTCTGCCATTTACACCTTTCCTGATTTCTTCAAATTCCGGCCCTGGTTGCCTGAGAAGCTACTTTTTTTCGACAATCACCGCCACCTCCACCGCGGCGTTGAGAGGTAATTGCGCTACTCCCACCGCCATCCGTGCATGCCTGCCGGCATCACCAAATACCTGCTGCATCAGTAACGATGCACCGTTTGCGACCTGCGATTGTCCGGTAAAGCCTGTGGTACTGTTGACAAATACCTCCAGGCGAACGATTCGACGTACCTGTTCGAGTGAACCGAGTTGTGCCTCAATTGCCGCCAGGGCATTGATGGCGCACAGCCGGGCCGCTTCCTGCGCTTGGCTCACCTCGACGTCACGGCCGACTTTGCCGGTGAATACGACTTTGCCTTCACGTATAGGAAGCTGACCGGAAACGAAGATTAGATTTCCGGATTCAACCGTGTTCACATATGCTGCAACCGGCGTTGTTACTTTCGGCAGAGTAATCCCCAGCTCAGACAGACGTACACTAACCGGCTTTTTGCTCAAAGAACCACCGCCCGAAGAGGCCGACTCACAACCCTGGCAGAGCACCCAGACCGCCGGCAAAAGCACAATTGTCAAAATAAATCTCATTCAAAATCTCCTTCTGCTTTAGTTTAATAAAAGCAAACGAAGGATTTTACCAACAAACCATCCTCTCTGCAACCGGCAAATAAAAGAGCCTGATATTTGCTTGAAGCCAAACCAAGAGGTGGGTATAAGATAATAATTAGGCCTTCTGCTGTTTTTATATGGAGGCGACCTTCAACGGTAAATAGTCGAATTTGTTGTATTTGCACAGGAGATTGCTGATGGAGACAATTGAATTACGCAGCGACACTTTTACTTTACCCACGCCTAAAATGAGGGATGCTATGCGGTCTGCCGAACTTGGCGATGACGTTTTTGGCGAAGACCCTACCGTGAACCGCCTTGAGGAAATTGCCGCCGAAAAAGTAGGCAGACAGGCAGCTATGCTGGTTCCCAGCGGAACTATGGGCAATCTTATATGCTCACTTACCCATTGCGCAAGGGCCGAGGAGGTAATTCTGGGTGACCAGTCGCACATGTTTTATTATGAAGCGGGAGGAATGGCGGCTCTTGGCGGCATACATCCGCATATAGTCAGCAATCAGCCGGACGGAAAATTACTGTTGGCTGATATCGAATCAGCTATTCGCGCCGACGACGTTCACTTCCCACGAACCCAGCTAATTTGTCTGGAGAACACTCATAACCGTTGCGGCGGCTCTGTTCTTGAACCCGAATATACCGATTCTGTGGCTGCTCTTGCGCGAAGTCACGGCCTGTCTCTCCACCTTGACGGTGCCCGCATATTCAATGCTGCGATTGCTTTAGGGCTTGACGTTAAAGAATTGACTCGAAGCGTTGACTCAGTGATGTTTTGCTTGTCCAAGGGACTTTCGGCTCCGGTTGGTTCGTTAGTTTGTGGTTCCACGGATTTTATTGCCGAGGCCCGGCGAACACGTAAGATTCTTGGCGGGGCGATGCGCCAGGCGGGAGTGATTGCAGCAGCAGGAATTGTGGCTCTGGAGGAAATGGTCGAGCGTCTGGCCGAAGACCATGTAAACGCAAAGAATCTGGCAGAGGGAATCGGTCAAATCGATGGTTTATCAATCGTGCCGGAGAAAGTTAAGACTAATATAATTTATTTCGACCTGACCGACAGTTCAATGACCGATGAGCAGTTTCTAAAAGGTCTTGAAAAGAAAGGAATAGGATTATTAGGTCTGGGACCGGCTCACTTTAGAATGGTAACTCATTACGGCGTCAGCTCGTCAGATATCGACAGAACGCTGACGGCTTTGGCTGAAGTTATGAAGAAGGCGTAAAGTACAAACGTATGATACGCACCACGCACTGCACAATACTATTACGCTACTGCAGCAGCTTCTTGTTCTACGCCGTCATATTGGTCGAAGCTGACGCTTATCTTTTTGCTTACCCCCCGTGTCTGCATTGTTATTCCATACAGCATATCGGCGATACTCATTGTGCGTTTGGCATGAGTGATTATTATAAACTGTGAGTTTTTCTGAAATTCGCGGATGAGCAGGTTGAATCGCTCATTGTTCGCCTCATCCAGTGCTGCATCGACTTCATCGAGAAAGCAGAATGGTGACGGTTTTGCCTTGAAAACCGCAAACAGCAGCGCAATTGCCGTCATTGACTTTTCACCGCCGCTCAGCAGTGATATACTTCGTGTTTCCTTGCCGGGAGGCCGGGCTATTATTTCTATCCCAGCTTCGAGAATATCTTCGGCGTCTTCGAGTATTATGTCGGCTTTGCCGCCGCCGAATAGCTTACGGAAAATTTGCTGGAAATGAAGCCTGATTTCCTCAAAGGTCTCACTAAATTTATCCCGGCTCTTTTTGTTGAGCCGGTTTATCAGCTGCAGCAGTTGAGCTCTGCTGCTGTTCAGGTCTCCAACCTGAGTGCTTAAAAATTCATTCCTCTTTTCGAGGTCTTCCTGCTGGTCTATTGCGTCTATATTAACGTTGCCGAGCCGTTCGATTTTAGCCCGAAGCTCGGTTATTTCTTCCCTAATGTTGTCCCAGTCAATTTGCTTGTCTGCATCGTAATGTTCAAAGGCCTCAATCAAATCCATTTGTAGCTCTTCCTGTACCCTTTCAGCCAGATTCTGCTGCTTTACCTCTAATTGACCGAGTTCTATTTTTAGCTGACTGATTTGCTGCTCGATTTCACTTTGTTCGGAGCGTTTTTGCCGGATGTGTTGTTCGGTTTGTTTTTGTTCTTCGAGCAGCGTTTCAATTTCTTTATGCAGCAGGCTGCTGCTTTGCTGGCTCTTTTCTTTTTCCACAAATAGCTCTGAAACCGCTGCTTCGCAGTTAAGGATGTCCATTTGGGCCTGTCCCAACTGTTCACTACTGCTTTTTATTTCCGCCTGTTCCGTCTCACTGGCCGTATGACTTGCCTGCATCTGGTTTGTTACAGATAAAATTGTCTGCTTCAGTGCCTTGTTCTGTTCGGCAATTTGTCCCAGGGCAACTTTCAAATCGGTTAGTTGACCTGATTGATTTTGTTGAAGTTGTTTTTGCTCGGCATATCTTGTCTCAAGTTCTTTTATACGTGCCGCCCGCTGATTGTTTACTGTCTCCAGTTCCTCAAGTTTCTGTTTCGAGTTGTATTCTTTTTGCACCGATTGGGCGATTTGTTCTTCGAGCAGGTCGATTTCGCTGTTTATCAGGGG
>CAZTKW010000413.1:0-3891 GCA_964614315.1 uncultured Pirellulales bacterium | reverse complement strand
AGACCACCCAGGAAATAAGGATGCTGCGGAATGGAGAAATCGACGAGACAATCGACACCCACAGAGGCTGGCCAATAAAATAAACAATGACAGTAAAAAATCGGACGAAGGATGAGTGTTTATGAGGTATGCAGGACTTACGGATGAGCCGGAACGAAGAAAACGGGAACACGGCAATCCCCGTGACTTCAGAGTAATGCAGCAGTTCACCAGCGAGTCGGCTGCCCGTCAATGGGAAAGGCGAATGCTGGCCCAGGGATATGAGGAAGATACGAGGGGCACAGGCTGGAAATACGGCTATACCTTTTCAATCCGAAGTTAGTTCGGAGCCTGTTGCGGCGAAGGACGCCGCACGTGATTGCGGCGCACAAACGAGAGTTTACACGCGCCAGATATGCAAAGAAGTCTAAAATAGAAACTAAAAGAAATCTTCAGGGCGGGTATCCAAAAGAGCGGAAAATAGATGAAAAAAGGGGGAAGTGAATTGAAGCCGGGAAATAAATTTAAGGTAAAAAAGTTGAGAAAATGGTTGACAAAGTGGTAATTAGAAGTAAAATAAGGTTGTAAATATTTTTAGGGGCTTATTTTCCGGAGGTGCGGTCAAAAAGCCCCTGTAAACCACAAAATCGAGAGGAGTTTAGAATGGGAGAACGTTACGAATGTAAAAAAGCGGGAATATTGTTTGTATTTGCAGTATTATTGTCATTTTCTGTGTATTCAGGGGCGGATGAGAGGGTTGAAAGGGCGGCTGAGAGGGTTGAAAGGGCGGATGAGAGGGTTGAAAGGGCGGCAGGGTTCGGAGGAAAGCCAGGTGTGCGAAAATTAGCCAGAAATGGGGGTGTGAGGTATGTGGAGGTTGAAATAACTCTCAGCGAGGAATTCGACCTTGCTTATATCAGCGGTCTTCCGCGAGCGGCAGGCAATGAGCCGGAGATTTCGGAGGATTCGCGGCGTGTAAAGGTTCAACTACCGGGGATTGTTGTTGCAGAGCTGGCTGAGGCCGGCGCCGAGGTCGAGCCAGTCAGGAAGTTTGTGCTTATTGAGGGTTCCGGCGGCGGGGCCGAGAGTCCTGACGGGGACATTGGGCCACTGGCAACGTGCAGCGGTCCTTATGAAGAAGATTCGAGCGACCTTGACGTTCCTTTTCTTGATGACGACTGGTGGGGGAGCGGGATTGATTTTACCGAAAGCTCTGTCACCTTTCTGGTTAGTTGTATAGACATTCACTATGTTGTAAGGGTGAATTCCTATAGTTTATTCTACGTGTCGTTCAGCGAGGAAGACTATGCGATGTATGAACTGGAATATCAGTGGTGGGGAGGTGACGGGGACATTATTGAAACGAGGACGGGAGTGACAGCATACAATGGGGAACCGGTAAACCAGTGGTGGATACTCTGGGGGGCGGAGGATTATGCAGACGGTTACAGCTATATCGATTCGTGGTGGATAAAATTGTATTACGAGGAGGATTATTGTTATGCGGAGGGTTATGAGTGCGCCACCGGCGACTATATAAGCCGGGTGCAGGTTGGTGATATAGATAATGTGAGCGGGTGCGATGGTTACGGAGATTATACATCGCTATCGACGAGTATGGAGATTGGGGACAGCTACCCGATACAGGTAGATAATTACAACGCGTGGGATGAGCAGGACCAATGCGGGATATGGGTTGACTGGAACCAGGACCTTGATTTTTATGACGCCGGCGAGACGATATCTGTCAGCGGGACGCCGGGAGTTGGTCCTTATACGGCGACGATAACCCCGCCGGCATGGGCATCTTTGGGCGCTACGCGGATGCGTGTTCGTATTCGCTGGACGGGGGATTTGGAGCCCTGTGCGGTGACGACGTACGGAGACGTTGAGGATTATACGATTACCGTTACGTCCGCTCCTCTAACTCGCATCTACGGTAAGAAATGGCATGACCTGAATGACAACGGTCAAATGGACGGCGGCGAGCCGGCACTTAGTGGCTGGACGATATTTCTTGATGAAAACTACAACGGGGAGATAGACTCGAACGATATTGTCACGACCACTGATATTCAAGGCAACTACGAATTCACAGATATGGAATCTGACAAGTACTACCATGTATCGGAAGAGGACCAGGACGGCTGGATAAATACTTATCCCGGCGCAGGCGGCATCCACTACAGAGTCTGGGTAGAGGAAAACAACGACGTCGAGTTGGACTTTGGCAACTATGAACTCCACAACGTTGATATCAACGGTTACAAATTCCATGACGTAAACAACAACGGCGTACGGGATGATGGCGAAGAGCCCTTAAGCGGCTGGGAGATTTACATCGACGAGGACGAAAACGGACAATGGGATTCAGGCGAGCCGAAGACAACGACGAGTGCGACGGGTTATTATGAATTCACAAACCTCGAGCCGGGTTACTATAACATTATGGAGGTACCACAAGCAGGCTGGTTCCAGACTTATCCAGGACTTACCAGCGGCAGATTATGGGGGCTCGAACTAGGAGACAGCGGATCAACCAGCATTGGCGAGCTTAAGCTTGACACGATGACAATTGGGAACCGCTTAGCTGCCCCTTACAAAATGATTTTTTTGGGTGGTGGCTGGCTGGCCGCCGGACCCAGTACACTGTTCTATTGTCCGCTTAAAATGACAGGTTTTGAAACCGGCGAGAGTCTCTTTTTTGAAATAGACAGCGAAACAGGGTTGGTAATTAATGAGGGCGTTCTTGAAATGCCCATAAATGAGATCACCTGGGATTGTGCCTGGCACAATGGAATACTGTACGTCGTGTCAGTTGAGATCCCCCTTGGCGACCCGTGGGTGACATATCTAAACCGGTATGACCCATTCACCAAAGAATTGCTCTCGCGAGCCCAACTTATTGATGTTGGTTGTGATGGTCTTGCAGGAGATCCTTATGAAGATCTCTTACTGTGCAACCAATTTGTTAACCGAACATTATATGAGATAGACCCTGACACTGCGAACGTTGTTGGAACCATCGGCCAACAGTTGGTTATTGGTGCGGAAATGGCTTATACAAACGGAGTGCTATATAAACTTTTATGGGGCAGCAGCAGAGACGATATTCATACCCTCCACAGAGAAGACGGTTCACTGATATCAACCCAACAGATGACCGGCTATGAAGGCTTCGAAACTATCACGGGCGGAATCGGTTGTAAAGGCGGTCATCGTGTGTGGGTGGGCAAGGGGAATGTAGAAGCGAACTTTGGTAACCGCCCTGATAGTGAAGGGTCGTTATCAGGCACGAAGTACGAAGATTTGAATGGAAACGGTGAGCGTGATGTAAACGAGCCTGGTATGGCAGGCTGGACTATCTATGTTGACCTGGATGGTGATATGCATCCTGACGTATGCGAGCCGGCGACTGTTACCGATGTCAATGGCAACTGGATAATTGAGGGACTGACGTATGGACGATATTTCGTTCGGGAAGTTCAACAAAAAGGGTATCAGCGTACCGAGCCGGGGTTGGGGTGGATAAATATTATCGATGTTAATGGGCCAAGAGATATTGTATTCGATGATTTGCGCAACCTGCTTTATGTTAGCACCGAAGCGGGCGAGGTACAGCGTTTTGATCTCAGCACCAACCAATTCCTTTCTCCTGTTGCGGTTGGCGGTTCACCACACGGAATGGACATAACTGCTGATTACAGTGCGCTCTATGTTGCGGACACTCAGTTATCAGGCGGCAATGGCGTTGTACATAAAATTGATCTGAGTTCGCTGAACGTTACCGACCTGAGTTATACTGTAGGGGAGAATGAAGACGGCAGTTATGACATTGCAATTGGTTCAGAGGGCATTGCGCTTGTAACTACCAGCTATCACGGTGGATTGGTGCCGCTGTACGTATTGGAT
>CAZTKW010000412.1:0-3896 GCA_964614315.1 uncultured Pirellulales bacterium | reverse complement strand
GATCGACGGCCCGAACAGCGCAACGGCGTACCTGGGCTGCCACGATATGGGTGATCTGGCGTCACCAAGAGGAGATGTGGCAAGAACGTTTTGCCCCGATCCTGGGGTGCCAGGCAAATATAATGTCGTGCTGCGAACACAAGGAGCGCCAGGAGAGGTAACGTTTGACATTACGTTCCCGCTTGGTGCAGTTGTGGACCATTTGGAGGAAGCCGAGCGAACGGGCTGTAGATTCCCAGTCTATGTGAACTATAGCGAGTGTGACCGCCACGATAATTTCATGCGCTTTGCCCTGAAAGACAGAGGGCGGGTAGCGCAGGATTGCAGCATCACCAATGTTACGCAGACTGCTCCCGCAACGCGCAATGCTGACGGCGGTGCAACTGGCGAGACGACCAAGGTGTTTAGTTTGTCCAGCCGCAAGGTTGAGGATTACTTTGCGCTTGTGGATACCAGACGGGCGACGACAGAAACCGAGATTCTGCGCGATATTGCCTTCTGCAACTCTCCAAGGTGCTTGGGGCCATGTGGGCCTGCTGAACACATTTGCAATGACGGCGTGATCGCTTGTAATTGCGATGCTGGCGTTGCGGTCGCCAATGTACTGTTTAGCGTAGATGCTGGTGTGACTTGGGCGGCGCAAATAGGGCCGTACATCAATACCGAAAACATTTCTAGCGTAGTCTGCTTCCCAATGGATCTGAACACCACGCGTACACTCATCGCACGAGGCACGGCGGATGCTGGTGCGGCAGACTGTGCATGGTCAGACGATGCGGGCGCAACATGGAACATCGTAGACATTGGCACGACGGCTACAGAGTTTATTCCGTCTCCTGGCGGTGGTGGGTTGTTTGCCTTGAGTAATGCTTACATCTGGGCTTGCACCGACACCGGTGGCGGCGCGGCGGGCGCGATTTACTTTAGCAACGACGGCGGCCTGACCTGGGCACTACAAACAGCGGCGGCTACGGACGCGCTAAACTATATCCGCTTTGCAGACAAGGATATAGGGCTTTGCGTCGGCGATACCAACGAAATCCAGTATACGGATGACGGCGGCACTCACTGGACAAGCATCGCGGGGCCTGCGGCACAAGCGGCGGTTAACTGCTACACGTGCGAAATCTTTGACGAGTACAGGTGGTTCGTCGGCTATGATGACGGCGAACTCTGGTACACGCAGGACGGCGGCACGACTTGGACACAAAGCGTGGTTCCAACGGCCTTTGCAGGCGGGGCAACTACGGCCATTTATGACATCATGGCAGTCGATCCCTATTGCCTGTTTATGGCGACGCACTCCCCGACCTCGGCACCCGCCCAGCATGGGGCAATTTACCGCTCCATCAATGGCGGCGCGAACTGGGAGTCGTGGACAAGCGATGTGGCTATAGCGACCGGTTATCACTCAGTTTGGGCTTGCAGCTATAACAAAGCCTTCGCAGTAGGAGATGATGACGGGGCAACTGGCTATATTGCAGAAGTCGGCGAAAGCTAAACATAACATAACGTAACGCGGGGGGAATGGGAGCGCGTTACGTCAATAGAACAACTGTTAGCGCGCTCTACCGCGTGCCATCCCGATCTCCCTGGCATGCGGCGGGGCGCATTGTTAAAAGGGGGAGATCGTAATGACAGAACCATTGAACGTATACGTCACGCAGGGGGGTATTGAGCTCAAGCTCAAGCCCGTGCAGAACGTAACGCTGCTCTATGCGGCGGCGCAAGTGGAAGAGAAGTATAGAGCGGATGGTGAACCCATCGATCCGCCGACGTATGAGGCGCAGATGCTGGGCGGCGAGGTTGAGAAAAACCCGCTCACAGAGGACACGCTTGAAGACCCAAAAGACGCGGACAAAACGCGGCGTAACAAAATGGCCTGGGCAAAGCACAAGGCGGCGCTGGCCAGAATGCAAGCCGATCAAGCTGAGGCGCAAGCTCAAGCAATGCTCATACTGGGCGTTGAGTACGAAGTCGAAGAGGACGCCGAATTTGAGGCGCAAATTGCCTATCTAGGTAAGGCCGTACCAGAGAACAAATACGATAAAAAGGCGTTCTACCTGGCGCACAAAGTCCTAACTGATTGGGACTTGACGATGATTGTGCCGCGCATACAGATGCTATCGCTTGGCAAGGGGGTCAAGCCGGAAATGGTAGCAACGTTTCGAGCGCGTTCTGAACGTGCGATGGAACAACAATTCTCGGCCATTAATAAGCGACTCGGAGTCCTCGCAGGGCTGGACGGTGAGCCTGGAGTTCCTGGGGCAGAGGACAGCGAAGGCGCGTGACATAATACCTAGTGTATGGGACGAACTATCTGACAAAGACAAGGCTCGCATGATCGCTTTTGACAACATCGAGACTTTGATGCGCAACAGGGAGATCGAGGAGGCGAGCGGCTAGTATGGAAAAAATCGGCCTTGCAGCCGTAATGGATATGGGGAATTTCGACAAGGGCCAGAAGGCATACAATGCTGGCCTTGGCAAAATGACCACGGCTACGGAAAAAACCTCCAAGAGCACCACGCAAGCACTAGGACAAATCGGCGCTTTTATGACCGGTATCCTGGGCGCGCAGGTTGTACGTGCGGTTGGCACTTACGTCAAAGAGATGGTCAGTATGTCCACGGCTATCCCTCCTATCGCGGCGGCCTTTAAGAACCTTGGCGGCTCAATAGAAGAGATGCGCAAGGGCTCGATGGGCATGGTTGCCGACGTGGATTTGATGAAGTCATTTAACCAGGCCGCCTCCCTCGTTAGCGAGGACTTTGCCAAAAAGCTCCCCGACGCGATGAGTTACCTCACAAAGGTCAGTGCCTCCACGGGCGAATCCATGACCTACATGATGGATAGCATCGTCCGTGGCGTGGGCCGTTTGTCCCCGATGATCCTCGATAACCTCGGTATCCAGGTAGACATGACCGCTGCCAATAAGGCTTATGCGGCAGAGCTTGGCATCACCACTACGGAAATGTCCAAGACACAAAAGCAGACCGCATTGATGAATCAGGTCATGGAAAAGCTAGCTTTCAACACTGCCAAAATGCCAGATATTGCAGGCACAGCGGCGCAGCAAATGGCAACCCTCAATGTGACCATGCAGAACATCAAGGGCACTATCGGCAAGTCATTGCTCCCCGCAATGAGCGCCTTGATGGGGCCAATGACAGAACTTGCTAACGCTATCGCCCCCAAGATCGAAGCCTGGGCCAATAGCTTCTCCAAGGCCCTAGTCAATAAGGTTGTGCCTGCCATCAAAGATGCTACAAGGTGGATTAAGGATGCCGTGGGCTGGCTACAGGGTATGAGATCGGCTATTGTCGAGGGCGACATAGGCGCTATATCTGATTGGCTGCAAGGCATAAGCGTGGGGGTTAGCAGCGCTTTTCTGACCGTGGCCGATTTCGCCGATGGCGTTATTGAGAAGCTCGCACCGGCAATCGATTGGTTTGGGCGCTTGTGGGATTCTGTGCGGGGCGGCGATATAGGCGGCGTCTCAGATATGCTGCAAAGCGTTAGCGTTAGCCTGAGTGAATTTGTGCTCAACATTGCCGACTGGTTTGATCCGATTATAGCGGCGTTCCAAGAGGGCGGGCTGGGTGCGGCTATCAAGGCGGCCTTTAGCTCCGCATTTGATCTGGCGGGCGTTTTTGTCAATCTCAAGACGGGGTTGATCAATGAGCTATTCGACCTGGGCCAGACGCTAATCGACACACTAGGCGAGGCGTTCCCTGACCTAAAGCCGATCATAGACGAATTCCTTGCGCCCGCGCTAGAAATAGGGCAAGAGCTTTACAACAAGATCGTGGCTGGACGCGGCGAGGTTGTGAGCGGGGCCTTGTCTCTATTCGGCACGATCAAGGATGTTGTGCTAGACATAATGCCCTCGGTGC
>CAZTKW010000411.1:0-3898 GCA_964614315.1 uncultured Pirellulales bacterium | reverse complement strand
GGCATCCGCGCTTCACTAATTCACGCAAAAAGGCCTCTATCTCCATCTCTTGCCACGGACCAATTCCGCTGTCGCCCACAAACACGGCTGCCGACTTAATGCTTTCAATCTGCTTTTCCAGAGCCCGCTGCCACGGAAGTCCCGGCCGAAGCTCCCACTCATCGAGCCACACACCAAGCCCGCGCCCCTTCAACTCTTTGCCTATCTTTTTAACACTCGCTTTGTCCTCGCTGTTATGGCACAAGAACACATCAAAACCCTGCACATCTACTCCCTCTAACAGTTCCTTTACCTTGTAAGACTTTTGAGCACCCTCGGGCCAATAATCCACCTGTCCGGCCTCTTCTAATTTGACAAGGTGCTCATAATCGACAACCACCCCACCCTCATCCGCTAATGGCACCTTCTGCTTTACATCGAGTTTTGGAATCGTCGCATGAATACCCTCGAACGAATTTCGTATAACCGCCAGTGCCCTCCTCCTGCCCTCGAAAGCTCCTTTAATCGATATAAACATTCTCCCCTTATCGACATCTGCCCGAACCAGAGCTTTATTTCCATCAATATCCAGAACTACACCGCTTCGCCAATACGTGCGTTTCTTCGTCAGGTTATGATGCATACGCACAATAAACCGGCATATCAAACCGCTCGGCAAAACCGGATAATGATACTCGAAGTTAAGCGTCTTATCATAATCCCAGTCAAGTTCCGGCTCATTTTCGCCTAACAACTCCGGTATCAGCACTCGTTTACCATATTCGTCGGGAAAATCAAAGCACAACTCGAACTTACGCATCATATCGACAATAAAGTCATGCCGCTCTTCCGGATATCTTTCGGGGTCATTAAGAATCTTCCCTATCATCTCCCTTTCTAACTCGCCCCCTTTGTGCATCAGTTCGTTATTGTTAATTATTTTATACACCCCTTCGGTCACCCACTCGGGATTGAGAATATTGGTGTCCCTCAGATGATAGGGGTCTTTCGGATCGCCGAAGTTCAGCACATTACCAAGGTCGTGCAAAAAGCGAAGTAACAAATTCTGCTCCTTCTTTTTGGTTATCTTATGCTTGCGGCACATCTTGCGATAATCCTTTGTATCGATGAAATCTTCGTTCTCTGTACTCTTCTCCAGTTTCTGCTTTACATTAAAATAGCTCTTAGGCACCTCATCATAGACATGTTCGAGGCCATTGATATGTTTCTTTATCGCCGCCTTAAGCTCTTTTATACCATCCCCTTTTTGACAGGATATGTTAAAAAACCCCTTGATATTCGGCGAATAGTCTTTCGTCAATCGATTTTCATTCAAATCAAGATGGCCGTCATCACACTTGTTGGTAACAACAAGCACAGGCGAATCACCCCCGTAGCTTTGAATTATCTTCAGCCAGTACTGTATATTGCTTTCGTTTTTTCCTTTGCGCGCATCTAATACTAAGATATACAAGCTTCTCTTGGTCAAAAAGAACTGGTGAGTAGCATGCATTATCTCCTGCCCGCCGAAATCCCACACATTCAGCTTTATTCTCGGCCCCTTCTCACCTTTCCTGCGTTTACCTGCAACCTCCCAGTCCCTGATATCTATCCCCTCCGTCTTCAACTCACCCGGCTTATATTCGTTATCGATAAGCCGCTTAACTAATGAAGTCTTACCCACCCCGCCCTGGCCGACAAGCAGGACCTTGGCCTCTCGAAGCTCCCGCCTCGCCTCCCTTCGCTGCCGAAAGTAATAGTCAATGATGTCCCCCGGCCTCGCACGCTCTTCATTTACATCCCACTCGGCCCCAAGCACTTCAGGAGGTATCCCCAACTCATCATTGCCGTGAAGATAAAGTTCTATCAGGTTTTTCAATTGGTCGATTTCGACGGGCAGAGAGGTCAGATTATTGTCGCTCAAATCAAGAAGTACCAGGTTTTTCAATTGGCCGATTTCGGCCGGTAGTGAGGTCAGATTATTGCTCCCCATATAAAGTACTATCAGATTTTTCAATTGGCCGATTTCGGCCGGGAGTGAGGTCAGATTATTGTGATCCAGATTAAGTGTTGTCAGGTTTGTCAATTGGCCGATTTCGACCAGCACAGAGGTCAGATTATTGCCTTCCAGATAAAGTGTTATCAGGTTTTTCAATTGGACGATTTCGGCGGTCAAAGACATCAGTTTATTGTCGCCCAGCCAAAGTTCTGTCAGGTTCTTCAATTGGCCGATTTCCGTGGGAAGAGAGGTCAGATTATTGCAGGCCAGATTAAGTTCTCTCAGGCCTTTCAATCGTCCGATTTCAGTAGGCACAGAGGTTAGATTATTGTCGCGCAGATTAAGTTTTGTCAGGTTTTTTAATTGGGCGATTTCCGCGGGCACAGACGTCAGATTATTATAGCCAAGATTAAGTTCTGTCAGGTTTTTCAATTGGCCGATTTCGGCGGGCAAAGAGGTCAGATTACTGCCGCTCAAATCAAGTTCTGTCCGGCCGTCCTTCGCTGCCTGGTCGATGAGTTTTAAGAGTTTTTCCTGCTTCATTTCTCTGCCAATTCCTGATTAAACAAACCCCTCTATTTTTTACTTACAAATTCTTTCTTTTATCTTATGCAGCTTTATACACACTGGTCAAATTGTTTCTGTTGCTTCTTCTGTAGTTATGCAATCTCTTGCGTTTCAAAGAATTAGCTTCTTTCGTCTCTTCTTTTAATGCTTTTTCTTAATGCCCTCGTACATATTACCCACAACTTCAAAGTGTTGTGGATCGTATGATCTATTAATTGGTAACCCCTTAGCTCCTCTTAGCCACGGCCATATTGGGTTTGTTCTATCCTGTTTAGCATGATGGTTATGGAAGAACTGTATAACTTTTTCTGGCGAATTACAAATCTCAAAAATACTTCTCTTAAAGTAAACCTTATAAAATTCCGTACTATTTATCGTTTTCTGGTGGATGATATTGTTACGATAACTTTCAAGATTGGTGAAATGCCCCCACCACGTCTGATTGTCTAATTTTGGTGTGTCATAAATTTTCACCAATATATTCTTTATTTTAACTTTTAGAGTAAGCCAACGTTCAATCGCTGTTTTGTCATAGGTCTCAGTTATACCCTTGGAATTTTCTGTTGTGTATTTATAATCATCTGGAATGCTTAGATTTACAAATACCTCGAGCGCCGTATAACCAAATACTATTGCTGTTTGTATATTCTCCAAATAGTCACAAACCTTTGATGATATTTCGTTCATCCCGACTTTTCTATCTCCAGTCAGTTTTTCGATATTAACTTCAACATTTTGGGAGGTCAGATACCCTCGATAGATTGCCTTTGCTGATTCTAGGGCTTTTCTACTTGTAGAAAGAAGTAAGGCTATATTGTTTGGCAAAAAATATGTTGCTTTCCTTCTCTTGCTTAAAGTGACACTATCTATTTCCTGAACCAACATAGATCCTGTTAGCCTCCCATTTTCAAATTGCTGCTGACAAACGGGCTTCATTAACCTTTGGTCTGAAAGTTTTAAGTTATGAGGATTGATACCAACAACAAGAAATAACCTACCGTTGTTTTTCTTCTTCGCCATATTAAATCCGTATAGCTCTCATAAAAAAATATTTCCCCCATATTATAACCCCTTTCAAGACCCCGTCAAACCATTTTATTTTAATTTTCCTCCACAAAACCCAACCCTTTTTCCCAAAATATCCTCCTCCCCACCCGCTGCTTATCGAGCAGTCAAACCGACGAGAATGGGTCCATAAAAAACTCGTCGGAGTTGGTTTGACTGCGGACGTTAACCTGCTAACCGTTCGCTCTGCGCTCACCGCTGTTGTTGCCTTCTGCTCGGAAGCTTTTTTTTCAGTACGCCTGCGGCGTACTTACTGTAGGTTTCCTCGTTGCGGCCTCCGCCAACAAC
>CAZTKW010000410.1:254-3903 GCA_964614315.1 uncultured Pirellulales bacterium | reverse complement strand
TTGAATATCCAATATCGAACAAGGAATATCGAATGTCCAAATAAAACTAATCAGCCACATTCGACATTTCTAATAGGCTTAGCTGGAGATGCTCTCTTCCAGTTGGGCAAGTACGGTTCTGGCTTTTGAGATTTTGTTTCCGGCCGGCCCGATCCATCTTACCTCCACATTTTGCTTGATTTGCTCCTCAACTTTTTTGCAGGCCAAAAGTACGGTGGCATGGTTTTTGTTGCCCATACATCTGCCTATTTCAGGTGACGACAGCTTGGTATGCTTTCTTGCCAGATACATGCTAAAATGCCTGGCCAGGGCTATTGTCCTGTTTTTCTTCGATGAATGTATGTTGGCGGGGGTTATTCCAAAGTACGTAGCGACGGCTGCTTCGATATCCGATACGTGAACGATGGGGTCTGTTCTGGACAGGTGTTCGGCCAGGATTTTTTTTGCCAGGGCCAGGGTGATTTTATCATTTTGCAGTGCTGAAAAAGCAATGAGTTTGAGCAGCGCCCCCTGCAGTTCCCTGACATTGGTGCGGAGGCTTTCTGCAACATATTTTATAACGCTTTCAGAGACGCGTTTTCTCATTGCTGAAGCGTATTGTTCGCAGATTCGGCAGCGTGTCTTGAAATCGGGCGTTTCAATCTTTACGACCATTCCGGAGACAAATCGATTGACGAGTTTTTCGGAGAGGTGGCCAATCATTTTTGGATGGGCATCGGAGACGAGAACAACCTGTTTGCCCGCCAAATCAATAGAGTTGAAAGTGTGTAGAAACTCTTCCTGCGTAGCAGATTTGCTGGCCAGGAAGTGAATGTCGTCGATTGCCAACAAGTCCGTTTGTCTCATTCGACGACGAAAAGCCTCCAGCTTTTTTGTCTTCAAGGCCAGCACGAACTGATTGGCAAAATCCTCCGCTGACAGATATAGCCAATTAGTTCCGGGACGGCTCTTACTCACCGCATTGCAAATCCCTTGCAGCAGATGAGTTTTGCCGATCCCATATCCTCCATGAATAAACAGCGGATTGAAAGGGCTCTTTTTATCATTAACAACCGCCTTTGCGGCATTGTATGCCAGTTCGTTCGACGAACCGACAACGAACGTATCCAAACTTAATTTTAGTTTTTTCCTTTGCGCTGGCTTTGTTACGGTTCGCTGAGCGGAGGTTCGATTCCGGGCCTTTTCCACCAGTTGAGCCTGAGAATCCAGTTGAGTTCGTCTCTGGTGGCCTGAGAGTTCCGGGTCGATTGTAAAAGTAATCTTCCTCGCACTTCCGGTAACAGCCTGAACAGCCTGGTTTATTTCATTTGCAAAATGGTTCTCAATCCAGCTTGCAATGAAAAGGTTAGGGACACCTATTTTTACGTATCCGTCTGTAAGTACAAGCCTGGTTGAGTTCTTAAACCATATTCGATACTTTTGTGCCCCGATTCTCTCGGCGAGAGTCTCGCTGACAGCGCTTTGCTCATCCGTGATTGTGCCCTGCATTGATACTCTCCCCTTCTAAAAATATAGAGTATCTAACTTTTACAAATTTACTTTTCAATAAACAAAATCCTTTTGGAGTTATTATTGGGCAAAAGCAAAACAAATCAATGCTATTTTTAAAATTTTCTTTTCCACCTATCAGAGGTCACTGTATGTATTGAATTTGCGCACAAAAAAAAATTGTTTTAAACGAGTTTTACACACCTTAAGTTCTTTTTGTGGAAAGGTAGTGGATTGAGTTTCTAAATTTTTGCTGAGAATCTTTAATAACGCCTGACTTTTACTAATTGAAAAGAAAGATTCTTGCAAATTCAACGGCAACGGTTATTCTTTCAGTAGAACTTTAGTATCAATCAAATAATCTGATATAACGACAGGAGATGATAATGTGGAAATTAAATGGGTGTAAGTTTTTGGTATTGACAGGTGTTGTTCTGAGCTTAGCCGGCTGTGCGCATTCAGCAAAAACAGACCAAGGGCAGGTAAAAAAGCCGGAAGTTCCTGTTGAGCAACCAGCCCTGCCGTTTGTGCCGGGGTCGTGGACTTTAGTGGTTCTGCCCGATACGCAGAATTATTCTACATCCTATCCGGGCCTGCTGAATCTTCAGACACAATGGATAGCAGATAATAAAGAAAAGTACAATATTGCCTACGTGCTCCAGAACGGAGACGTGACCAACAACAATAACGAGGTTGAGTGGGAGCGAGCCAGCAGAGCGTTTGGTCGGCTGGACGGCATAGTGCCGTATGCGATTTCGCCGGGGAACCACGACTTCGGCGCCGGCGGTTCTACTGAAAACCGCTGTACGCTGATGAATGATTATTTCCCGCCATCCCGGTTCGCAAAGTGGCCGAGTTTTGGCGGCGTGATGGATGAGGGGCGGACCGAAAACAGCTACCACCTGTTCAGCATTGGTGGTCAGGACTGGCTCATCATCGGTTTGGAATGGGGGCCCCGTGACAAGACCCTGGAATGGGCGGGCCAAATACTCCGGAAATATCCTAACCGCAAAGCTATCATAATGACACATGCCTATTTATACAGCGATTCGACACGATATGACTGGAAGAACAAAGGGAAAAGCCAGAATTGGAACCCTCACAACTACAGCACGGTCGGGGGCGTCAATGACGGGGAAGAAATGTGGCATAAGCTGGTGAAGAAGCACGAAAACGTGTTTTTGGTCCTTAACGGCCATGTGCTAAATGACGGCCTGGGATTTTTGGTCAGTAAGGGAGATAATGGAAACACGGCATATCAAATGCTGGTAAATTTCCAGATGAAACCGCTTGGCGGCGAAAGCTGGCTGCGGATGATAGAGTTTCTGCCTGACGGGCGAACCATCCAGGTGAAAAACTATTGTCCTTTATATGAAAAATATAACACCAATCCTGAAGACCAGTTTGTGATTAAGTTGTCTCAAAGATGATTTTTATTTTGCAGCTATTATTGCCACGTAACCGCCATCGTGGTCTGGCTCTGCAGCTGATGGCAGGGTAAGCTGTTCGGACTGGAGCTCGAATTGGGGTTTGTTCTGTAGAAATTGCCTTACAAGTTCGCTGTTCTCACAGTTCTGTATGCTGCAGGTACTGTAACAGATGAGGGGACTAACAGCCTCATGATTTAAATATTTTCTAAGAAAAAAGTAGTACAAAAAAAGTGTATGAGGTAAAATCAAGTTTTTAAGGGAATCTTCAACAATTAGGATAGGATTTATGTAACTTTTATTTAAGGAGAGGTCTATGGATGTTAGAGAACAAATACGTATCTATTTGGAAGATCCTGAGTCATTGTATAAAGAGTGGTACTTAGAGCAATTGCCATATGAGGCCGGCATAGATTTTGGGGAGGAAGTAGGTGTGTTGGTTGACTGGGAAAAGGCGTTTGTTAACTGGGTGCAAACTCACCTTTCGGAACTGCGCCGTGCGATTTGCCCGAATACCAGCAAGATTGAAGCTGCTGTCACACAAATCGATATGGTCTTGGAGATTATGGATTTAATTGAGGAGCAACCGTATGTGGGTACAGTGAAACGAACTGCTACGCTTCTGCTCCTTTATGGGATAGAGAAGCTATGCGAGGGCTATGAACCGTAAAGATATTAACGATAAAGTGGTGTTGATTTGTGATGAAGGGCAACATGGCCGACCTCTGGGCACA
>CAZTKW010000410.1:0-244 GCA_964614315.1 uncultured Pirellulales bacterium | reverse complement strand
ACCTCCTACCATGTTATCAGGAATGTTATTGGTAGAGAAGATAGTTTAAGGGACAGGATCCGCTGCAAATGGAAAGGAAACACCTACAGGGTACAGTACATCGAGCCACTGAAAGACAACGGTTTCTACAGAGCGCAGAGAAATGGCAAGTTTGCAATCGATTTGATTGTACTTAAGCTTTTCATTCCAAACAGGGAGTTGGATGTAGAACATCTTCCGGTTCTTTCTTTTGACATGAATGAGG
>CAZTKW010000409.1:0-3918 GCA_964614315.1 uncultured Pirellulales bacterium | reverse complement strand
GTTCGTGCTCAAGCCAGACAATATAAAGAAATTGATTTTTCGGGTCGTTGGAGCACAAACAGTGCAGAACAATTGTTAGAGTACGATGAATCAATTTTAGATGATTTTCCCAAAGGTGCTCTTTACGTTAAAAAGACAGACGGCAAAACCCATCTCGTCGGGGAGGTTTATGTACCTTATAAAGCAGAAAAAGGCCAAATCCAAATTATGTTTGACGACAATCAGAAACTTATTTCAATACCTATTGTCCTCATCGATGGTAATACGGTCGCGACAGAGTTTCATAAAAGAATTGGTAGAGTAAACCAAAGTTGGTTATTGATAAATATTCCGCCGGGTCGACATACAATTGATGTATCATTTCGATTCGGTGCAGGTAATATAAAGATCGGTAGCTGGCAGATAGTTCATTATGTCCTTAAAAGTAAAGTCGTACCACAAAAAGAAATAGAGACATCTACACTATTCCCTGTTTTTTCCGAGAATAAAGATCGGCGAATGATAACCTTGCTTGAAAACACTGAAATAGACATGTAATCATTTTTCATACCCACCCAAAAAACAGTTTTCGTGTCCGATATGAGAGGTCGGTGTTTGGAAACAAATTTAAATATAAAAATAGCCAAAAGTAAAGTATTTCCGGCAGGGATGTCGGTTTAGGTAGGTCAGAAATGATAATCAGCCGCCAAATTCGTTTTTTTTGCGATTATTGTAGCTGAAATAGTTTCAAAATGAAGCCTGAAGGCTTGATTTTTTGAAACAGATTTTGTATTCTATTAGAAAAGAAGCTTAGTGGCGTAGCTATGCTGAAATATACAATGTTATGTGGTAAAGCCCAGATTAAGTAGTAAGAGTGGATATCCTTGGATATCCAGAGTGGCATATCCAGTAATAGAAGCGAATAAATTTAGGAGGAAGTGTGATGTTGAAGAGTTCATCGGTTTTATTATCTTTTGTTTTACTGTTAACTGTAGCTGTAAGCGTTTTTGCTATAGACTATTCACCCTATATCAGCGACGAATTTGTCCTGCACTGGCCGGACCCGACAAGGGCATATCCGGATATTCCGCTGGACTTTCGCTTTGTTGCTTACGAGATACACAATTCACCGCTGACGTGGGAGTTGATCGATGAGCCGGCAGGTATGACCATCGATCAGGATGGAAACGTCGACTGGACGCCGACAGCAGGCGATATCGGCACTTACGCTGTCACTGTTAGACTGACCAGAGATGCCGGCGGGTATATCGAGCGGACGTTTGCTTTGAATGTGAATACGTCCGATTTTATATTTGTCTCAACAACCGGAAGTGACACAACCGGAGATGGCAGCCTAGGCTTGCCTTATGGAACTATCGAGCACGCTATGCGGCAGATAACTAACGGCAACGGTAAAACCATTTATATCAGAGGCGGCACATATCATGAAGCCTATGCATGGGAGGCAGCAGGCATAATCAGCCCGTTGAGAGCAAAAGATTTTTCAGCCGCTGACCCCGTCGAAATAAGAAGCTATCCCGGCGAAAGTGCTATCCTGGACTGCGACCTTAGCGGGCATGGACTCTGGTGCTACGATACCAGCTATGTGATTCTCAGTAATCTCCAGGCCAGAGAAGCCTCCAACAGAGGAGGAGGGCTTTTTGCTTCAGCCAGTCAACATATTATGATAAGAGATTCAGTTGTCAGAGAGTGCCATTGGAGCTATTCCAATAACTGTACCGGATATATGGTACAAGGCTCAGATGATGTAGTCCTTGACCGTTGCCAGGGGTATCATAATCGAGATTTAACCAGTACTCACTGGAACTCTTCAAATTTCCTCGTTTATACAGAAAGTGGAACGAGTACTAATATTTACATCCAGAACTGCATATCCGCAGATTCTATCACAGGATTTAAAATCAAACACGCAGGCCCCAGGAGATTGATCGTCCACAATTGCATTTCTATTGGTGACGATATCGCTTATGCCGGAGCGAGTGATTTCTCGTCATATAGATATTCTGTCGCTGCCGGTGGCGGCACAGGCATACAGCTTGGATTGACCGATCCCAACCCTTATACCGATGGCGCTATGCTCGTCGAACATATGACAATTGCCAATGCAACCAGAGCCGCTTTGCGTATACAGGACAGCTATTGTGACAGCGGCTCGATTTTACAAAATAACATTTTTTATAATGACATCGAACCTGCCACCAGTTCTAGTGACCCTTACGACCGTTTGTATTCTATTTGGAACTATCAGCCATCAGGCCCTGTCATCACTTCTGATAAGAATCTTTTCTACAGTCCAAGCCAGAATAATATCGTCAGATATGGCCCGACCAACTACAGCTTTTCCACCTGGCAGGGTGCAGGTTACGATGCAAGCTCAATTTTTGCCGACCCCTTGTTTGTTGACCTTGCAATTGCTGACCTCAGTGTCCCTTCAGGCTCTCCTGCTGATTTTGGCGGCGGGCAATATGCCGGGGCTTATGTTCCCGGGACCAGTAATCTAAAAATTCCAGGTCAGGCCACAGACCCAAGCCCGGCCGACAACGCTGTAAATGTAAACACCGATGTGGATTAAAGCTGGACAGCCGGTTTTCATGCAAAGTCACACGATGTTTACCTGGGAACAAGCCTTAACGATGTCAACAATGCGGCTCGTTTAACTGGTGACATTGACGGCACCGGTGTAGTCGATTGGAACGATGTACAGATAATCGGTCAGCAGTGGCTGACGGACCCGGAAGCTTTATATCCGTCGGCGGATATAAATGGTAATGGCAATGTAAACTTTATCGACTTTGCGGGTATAGGGACTGACTGGAGAAAAACGGCTGATGCCGTTTTCAAGGGCAATCAGACAGGGACGACTTATGACCCCGGGACACTTGCCAACAGTACGACCTACTACTGGCGTATCGACGAGGTCAATGCAAAAGGTATAACAACCGGCAAAGTCTGGAGCTTTACCGTATTAACAGCTTCATTGCCGGGACAGGCAACTAATCCGAGCCCTCCTGACAGCGATACAGATGTAAGTGTAGATGCAGATTTAAGCTGGACAGCCAACCCTGATGCAACAAGTCATGATGTTTATTTCGGAACAACCTCCCCCGGCGCCTTCGAGGGCAATCAGACCGAAACTACTTTCGACCCCGGAGCACTGCCTTACAGTACAACCTGCTACTGGCGAATCGACGAGGTAAATGCCAATGGCACAACAACAGGCATAGTCTTCAGCTTCACTACGGCAGACGTGCCGCCAGCATTCATGCAGGATAGCGACGCCAATGGTATCGTTTCGATAGAAGCCGAAAGCTATGCAGCCAACACACCGCAGAGCGGCCACGACTGGATTTCAGTTACTACTCCGGCAGGTTATTCCGGCACTTCTGCGATGAACACAACACCCAACATCAATACCAGCATCAATACCGGCTATGCGGCTGACAGTCCTCGACTGGACTATATAGTTTATTTTACAAAGACAGGGACACACTATATATGGATACGCGGTTATGGTGACGGCGGCTCTGGAGACTCTGACGACTCCTGCCATGCAGGTCTCGACGGAGCTGAGATAAGTACCTCCGACAGAATCAGTACTTTCCCACCTTCATATACCTGGTCGAAGGCAACTATGGATGGGCCCGATGCAACCTTCAATGTAGCATCTGCCGGCCTGCACACGGTAAATGTTTGGATGCGTGAGGACGGCTTTGTTTTTGATAAAATAGTTTTAACTACTAACCCGGGCTATACCCCGACAGGCAGCGGCCCTGATGAGAGTCCTTACAATAAATTGCTGGATGGTTTTGAACTCTACAATTCGAGCTCTAATCCTTTCAAAGATAAATGGTTTCCGACCGGCGCAACTGAGCAATACTATTATCTTCAGGACCTATTTGTTCACACCGGCAATTACGC
>CAZTKW010000408.1:1602-3937 GCA_964614315.1 uncultured Pirellulales bacterium | reverse complement strand
GCAAAAAGCAGCTTAAAACCATCGGTAAGGCTCTTAATAAGATTGATAAGGGAGAAGATGCCGAATCTCTTATCAAAGATATGGAAGCCCTTCAGGCTAATACCAGGAACTTCTATTTTAATATACAGGCCAAATTGACTGAATCCAGAAACAGTCTTCTTGAAAAGGGTGTTTCACAGGAAATTATCGACCGATTTGATGATTTCTACCAAAGGTTTGAGAACCGCTACCGTGAATTTGACCGTTTGCTGACACTGGTACAGCAGAATAAAGACAGCGACGAAGATTTAATAACAAGCCTTGAAGAAGTATCTTCTTTCTTGAATCCCAGGGATAATAATATTGAAAAGGACTCGAAAAGGGATGTCAAAAGCCGTCTGCCACATCGCAGAGTCGATGCTATCCCACAGCGAACACATAGTTCGCTTTATTTTAACTGGCCGCCCTTAGTTGCAGCCGTGGGTGATGTTCTTGGAAGTTTAATTGCCCAAATCAGTCAGATTGATGATGTAACGGGTCTGCCTGGCCCTAATGATCTTAAATACGACATCCCTGAAATCTATTTCGACCCTAATAACAGTTCAGATTCTATAGTAGCTAAGGCCCAGGAACTGGGTAACAATCCGGTTGAGATATTTGAATGTGTAAGAAATGAGCTCGTTTATGAGCCTTACTTTGGTTCTGTAAAGGGGGCCAAAAGAACTTTGCAGGATGGCAGTGGCAACGATATGGATCTTGCGAGTACCTTGATGGCACTTCTGCGGGCCAGTGGAATCCCATGTAGATATGTGTTTGGTACAATTGAGATGTCCGCTGAGGAAGCGGCAAAGTGGATAGGTGTAAACGACCCGGAAAAAGTTGTTGAGTTTTTTGAAAGAAATGGCGTTCCTTTAGACAAAGATGATGGTGGGGGGACAATACAAACCATCCGTTTAGATCACGTATGGGTCAAGGCGTATGTGGACAACTTCCCTTATCGAGGTGCCGTCAAAGATGATGGAGATGCATGGATAGATCTGGATCCATCTTTCAAACAGCATACATTCACATCTGACAGGAGCATAGAAGATGTGCTGGGTGAATACGATTTTTCTCCGGATGCGCTGCTTGATTATGCATCTTATGCAGCAACTGTTGATGAAGAAGATGGTTATGTGTTCGGGCTGGATGATGATAAAATAAGGGACCAGTTAGTGTTCCTGAATGGAATAGTATTCAATCGGCTGGACGGTACCGAATGGAGTACCGAGAGTCTTTTCCGTAAACGCCAGGTTTCCCAAGAACAATATGGCATCCTTCCTGTTACAGACCAGTACAGAATCGTTGCCCGGGGTGTCAATCTTCATACCCTTCCGGATGAGCTTAGGCATCGATTGGAAATAACTGTCAGTGATCCTACCGACAATGATGAAGATGCTCTTACTGTTACCAGAAGTCTGCCTGAACTGGCTGGCAAAAAGATAATTCTGTCCTATGTTCCCGATTCAAGCAGCGAAGACCTTTTAGACCCTAATTTCCTGGGAGATCCCAACTGGGGGCCAATCCAAACAGTTCTTCTAAGCCCTCAACTGACTATTGGTAATGAAATCGTATCAAGTGATTTTACAATAAATATGGGCACTTGGCATGATCTGGGTATTAGATTTATTGCGCCGGATGGCAGTGGCGTCAGCAATACTTTGACGGAAGAAGACCCAGTAACCCATCGGATCAGGGCAGGCGGGATGCATGCACTTGTGCTCGACCCTCATCAAATTACAGGAAATGATTTGAGCCGGCATTATACAGACCTGGATAATCTGGGTGATTTAATGGATGCAAATTCAGTTTTGGAACCTGATGAGACAATCGGAGAGGCCCTTCATGCTATAGGCCTTGGTCATTTTTACCAGATGGACAGATTCAACCAGGTCACAGCAGGTTGTCTGAATGTGGCCAATGTCCGCCAGCCAAGCATGGTGCGGGTCTCCTGGGACCTGAGGGTGACCGAGTTACTCAACGATTCAAATCTGCGTTGTTTTGCTGTCCCGGATAAGGTCAGGATCCATATGGTAAGAGATGCTCATGCTACTGTGGCGATAGATGAGCCCCAAACAAATATATTTTCTCCTGAGAACCAGTTTTTATTTACCTCGGCACTAACTTCGAGTGCACTGGAACGTTACTCGCTGGCAAAGGCTTTAGATGATACAAACGCGGTTTCAGTGATGAGTGTCATTAGGTTTGCCAATGAAGAAACAGACCCTAATAATCCGATATATACCATTACGAGTTTTGAAAATGCCAATGATCTGATTGGTGCCGGCCAGCCTCTGGAAGATCTTCCGGACTACAT
>CAZTKW010000408.1:0-1592 GCA_964614315.1 uncultured Pirellulales bacterium | reverse complement strand
AAGATCGCTGAACTCAATGAAGAAATGGTCAAGAATATAAAAATCTCTAAAACAAAAATTCAAAATAAAGCTAACGAAGGCTTTGAGATAACGATACCTCAAAAACCGGTAGTAATAACGGATGTTCCTGATAGTAACTATTTTGGTTATGTACTGCGCGATCCTGAGGATGGCTCAAGCGGTTTTGAGCTTTATCATAAGGACACGATTGAAACTGTGGGTAATATCGGTTTGGGCGAGAGCTTCAGCAGTGAAATAATAAATAATTCCCTTACATCACTTGAGTTGCTTTACAACGCAACCACCGATATAGATCCAAATCGCTATAACGCTGTTAAAAATATTGTTGATTCTGCTACAGACTGGATGGAAGGAGCCGAGGAAGAAATAAGCAGCGCCGCAGTTACTTATCTGCCGGCAATAATGGATCTCAACCGATGGTATGAATTGCGGACAAGAGATGCTCTTGACCTTGATTCTACTACGATGGTTACTTCAATACTGGCTGTGACCGATCTTGTGACCTTGGTATTGAAACGTCCAGGGATACTAAATGTTACTGCAGGTTCCGGTTCTGGCGGAACAATAAGAAATACTTATACAGATTGGGTTAGTGTTGATGCCAATGAATTTATTATCCAGGCTGATGTAACACATGATGCTCAATGGTGGGTTAAAATTTACAGAAATGGCGAAGCTACTGTATATGATAGTAATGATGGTAATACGCCGGATATAGCAGAGGTATTTACCTTTGACGATAGTGCCGATGATGGTAGGTACCGATATGAACTTACAGCTCAAACCGATGACTATCAGGCTGAACCAAGGGGAGGTTACTTTGATGTTGATTTGACCGCACCAACTGCCACTATCACAGATGCTAATGTACCCGATCCGAACATGAGAGGTTATATTTTCATCAGAGGTACAGCCAAAGATAAAAACTTAGAAAGGTACGAACTTTGGGTTGATAAAGATGAAGTTAATGATGTAAAAGTAGATACTTATTACGACTCTGTCGATTCCAGTTTACTTGGCACGATTGATACCACAGACTTTAATGTAGCGGACGTGAATGTCATCTTGAAAGTCTGGGATCTGGCAGGTAACTTATCCACTTACCAGGTCAACGATGTAAATGTTACCAATCCGGATTTTGCCGAACCTAATATCGTTTTCTCGGCAAAATGGAACGGAAGCCAAATCGATGCCGATACATACGTTACCGGTGTGATAGATGTGAATGTCACTACCGCAGATTCCAATGAGATTGTAAATAAAATCGAATTACTGATAGGTACCGGTAATTGCCAGGATTTGGAATTAATTACCACTGAACTTGATCCCAATAATCAAGCCCTGGATATAAATGAGACCAACGGCTGGACTTACAGCCTAAATACCTTTGAATACGGCAACGGTCCGAGTTGTCTTATCATCCGTGCTTATAACGGATATGGTATTTATACCGAAGAAATAGTAAATTTCCTCAATCTCAGCTTTATTTCAGGTTATGAGGTTGACCCTGCTATAGCAACGGCAACTAATCCCGTCCTCGATGTAAATGCAGGATTGCAGGAAGTGAGGAG
>CAZTKW010000407.1:0-3937 GCA_964614315.1 uncultured Pirellulales bacterium | reverse complement strand
CAGCCCCTATCTCAGCAACTATCTTGCCCCCTGCCCCCTCCGCTCCTGCGAAACTCGTCCTGTCCATCAATTCGTATCGCAGTGCCGAAAACTTTCCCAGCTTCTCGAAACAATCCTTAATATGTGCGTTTATCTGCGGCTCTAATTCACTGAGTTTTGCAGCCGCCTCGCTCAGGTAGTAATATTCAATCGCCTCATCGTAAACTCCCGCCTTCTCCAGCAGTGTCCCTATCTGGAACATTGTCTGGGCGCGCTGCCCATCGCTTAATTCACCCGCCGCAAGATAGTCCTGCCATACTTTCGCCGCCCGGCTGTACAAATTGCGCTGGGCAAGCTTGGAGGCTAATTGTTTCGTTTGCTCAGCAGAAACAAAAGAAGCTGTCGGTTCGTCCATCGGGCCGTTGCCTGAAAGACTTAAAATCAAATCAACCGATACCAAACCCGTCAAAATCAAAAGTAGTACGATAATTACCCCGTTTGAAATTGCCTTTTTTTGCTTTTTCTCCGGCAGTGAAAAGTCCAGTTTTTCTTCCATAGCTTATACCTCGCATATCAAAATCTCTCTGCTGCATCTTGACCTTAATACCGGCGGTGCCGCATATGGAAAAAGCGGATTAAATCCTGGATATAAGGCCGGTCTGTATTTATGCTGATGCAGTCTACGTTAATTAACTTGAACATGTTCTTCAACTCGTCGAATCTCCGTGCACTTCTGCTGCTGTATTGTTTTCTGAATCTCCTGCTCGACGTATCGACAAGAATTATCTCCCCCGTCTCGGCGTCGGCAAATTCAATCAGCCCTGCCCCGGGCATCTCAATCTCAGCCCTGTCGCTGACCGGCACTGCAATAACATCATGACGTTTATTCAAAAGGCTCAGGGGCTTTTTGAAGTCCGCTTCTATGAAATCCGATACCAGAAAAACCGTGGCCTTTTTGCGTACCACTTTGGCAAGATAATCGAGTGCCCCCGGTATGTTTGTTTTCCGTCGCGGCATCCTGAAATAAAGTAATTCACGAATCAGCCGTAAAACATGGCTGCTCCCCTTTTTCGGCGGGATATACAGCTCTATCTGGTCGGTAAAAATCAAAAGCCCCACCTTATCGTTGTTTTTCGCTGCCGCAAACGCCAGTACCGCGCAGAACTCCGCCGCAAGCTCGTTTTTCATCTTGTTGACCGTCCCGAAATCCCCCGAAGCGCTAAGGTCAACCGCAAATATTACCGTCATCTCGCGCTCTTCCACAAAACGCTTTATGTACGGCTTGCCCGTCCGAGCAGTAACATTCCAGTCGATTGTCCGGATATCGTCGCCGGGAGTGTATTCGCGAACTTCATCGAACTGCATACCCCGGCCTTTGAAAACGCTCTCGTACTGGCCCGCAAAACTCGCATCTACCGCACGCGACGTGTAGATTTGAATCTGCCTGATTTTTTTTATTAATTCCTTTGGTATCATTGTGTTTGAGTCTTAAATTTTTTTTATCTCTAACCTGCCCAAAAAATCAACAGCCAAAACTTAAAACTTTTTTATTTGAGATTTACCGGATAATCTAATATATGCTGCACCCCTTGTCAACCCCCCAAAAAGCCCACTAACCCAAAGGTGTTAGGGCTTCCTTATCATTTAGCCCACACAATCGCTGTGGCTTCTATTCCATTGCTGTGTCCTCCTCATCTGACCAGAGACCTCTGTCAATAGCTCTCCGATATTCTTGCCAGCCGCTCGGAGAAGAACTCGCACAATTTGTACAAAACTTGCTTATATCTGGTATCCTTTCCCGAATACGGCTTTCAATTTCTCTTGCTGTAATACTGTCGCCTTCTTGGAGGTCAAGTTCGTCTAAAAGAGCCCTGTCCCAGCCGCGAAGCTTCTCGTTTTGTCCGAATGCATCTAAGCTGCGGCCGCAGCCATTCGGCCTCTTAAGAGGGCATATCTCACATACATCGTCAAGGTTTGTTACTACGGTTATCTCCATGTTTGGATTTTGACGTAACTCTTGTAACAGTGCCGGAATCGCATTCTTTACACCAAAAAAATCTTCCGCTTTCTCTTTTCCAGAGCCGTAGAAACAGTATGTACAAAAAAGATGATGTCCTCTAATTCTCATAATATGTCCTCAATAACATAAAACATATTATTTCATCGTTACATTATGCCTAAAAATGATTATACTTTTCTGTATAATAAGTTCCCGTTGCTTTTTCAATATTTATCTGCCTATGGCGGACTCGTCCAATCTCTACTAATCTCCATGCCCCTTCACATACGCTATCCGTGCCTTGAGACTTGATTCATCGAAGCAGTATTGTTTATTATACCCTCGTGTCCAAATCCTGCTAATAAAACAACCCCTCTTGCGTAACGTAAAATATGCTGCATTCTTTAATCGGCCTGCCGCTGTAACCCACCACCACATGCACATGATTAGAAAAAACTGCAATTGCAAGGACCTTTTCCCCTGTCTTTGCCGCCCCCGCCAATATTGCATCACTAACAAGTTTACGTTGTCTTTTTGTCAGGCGGACCGTTACATGTTTCTGGTTTCGTTTGCCCTCCTCGCGCAGTTTCTTATTCCCCTCTAACGCTTGTCCTTTCTTTACATACCCTTTTTCTTCGCCTTCTAACCACGTCCCGTATGTTGTCCATGTAGCCATGTACCCAAGTATCTTAGCCACTTTCAATTCCCTAATGAGGTTGAAAACCTCACATATTTAGTGCCCAGGCTGCGTCTTGGGTGGCAGTATTAAACTACGAACAACGAACTACCAACTTCAAATCATTTGCGCAAGTAGGCACAAGCAAAACTATATTTTTTTGAAAATTCTTTACTTCTTTACAAATAAGGACTTACAAATTTTTCCTCCTTCAAATCCCACGTTTTTTCGACCAAAATGCGCAAGTTCCTCCAATTATGGGGGGGTGTTTTTTTAAACCCCCCTGAAAAACATATCATAAATCAAGAGGCTCTTTTGATGACTACCGTAGCCTATACCTGTTCCATAGGTATCCTCGCCAACTTGCCCAATTACTCACCGCTCTACATTTGTAAAGAAGTCTCTACAAATCGGCCCTTATTATGCAAAACAAACCCAATTTTCTAAATACTCAAATGAACATAAACCCTGTTACAACAAAGCTTTATGGAAATTTTCATCTCATCTCACACCGCAAAAACAAACCCAATCAAACCCAATCTCACTAACTATTTTGAGCGAGGAATTTTGTTCAAATGCAAGCCCTGTTTCTAAACTTCAAAAGGAGTTGATGAGGAAAAGCTTATGCCAAAACCCCTAAGTTTGAGAATATGAACGAAAAAGGGGCTTCGGCGTAACAAGGGTATTGACTTATATGCCCTGTATATGGTAAAATACATAATCTGGGACTGTTTATCTTTGGTCTCGCAAAATGACAAAGCCGCTTTTAGCGGCCCAAATCTTAGTGAGGAAGGAGTGCAAAATGTTCAAATTCGTAAAGATTTCATTACTATTGCTTATATTGACAACAATTTTTTCCAGCTCGACCCTGGCGGAATGCCCGCCGGGAGACCTTGACGACAACTGCAAGGTCGATTTGGAGGACCTCAGAATCTTCGCCGAGCAGTGGCTGAGCAAGGAAAGCACACAGGCTAACCTGGATGGTACGGGAGGAATAAATGCCTACGATTACGCCATACTGGCCGAGGACTGGCTTAAGAGGGGCATACCGCTAAGAATCAATGAGTTTATGGCCTCGAACAACAGTGTATATGAAGACCCCGATAACGCAGGGGAATATTCTGACTGGATAGAAATATACAACGCCGGCGACGAGGCCATCGACATGAGCGGGATGTACCTGACGGACAACCTGAATAATCCAACACAGTGGCAGATACCCGGCGGAGTCGTACTTGCCTCCGATGATTATCTTGTTATTTTAGCCGACCTTCTTGATTACC
>CAZTKW010000406.1:1985-3941 GCA_964614315.1 uncultured Pirellulales bacterium | reverse complement strand
AAAACAGCATAGCAAATAAATGATAAATAGTGGCTTCTCCGAAAAGCAATATCTTATCAAAACGTAATATCTCACCTTGAGACACGGGCGGGAAAGGTTCCCAGTTTATTGACGTGAAAATACAAACAAATAAAAGACTATACATCAAAATATCCAAAATATTAATCTTTTTCATCACTTATCCTCCGTCAAGAATAATTCACCAATGAGCCCTTTAAGAAATTACTATGCCTTTAAAAGTTCTTCATAAAGTTTTATATATTTCTTTCCTACGTCTTCTATATTGAAGTCGTTCAATACTTTATTTCGGGCATTCCTAGATAATGCATCGTGTCTAATATCATCCTCTGTCGACCACCTTATCCCATCCACAAAGTCTCCTATATTAAATGGCTGGGCAAGATAACCGTTTATTTTATGCTCTACCATATCGGCCATTCCCCCTACCTTAAATGCAACAACGGGAGTACCACAGGCAAGTGACTCCATAGCAATATTAGGTAAATTATCCTGCAATGAGGGGATTAAAGTTACATCAGCAGAAGAATATAGCAAAACAAGAGCGATATCATTCTGAAATCTTCCCATATAATGTATTTTCATTCCTAATTCCAAACGATTTATTGGTTCTGTAGCTCCTAAAACTACTAATTCTGCTTTTGTCCCAATATCTTGATTTGACAATCTTTCCAATACAGGCTGCAAGTAGTGAAATCCTTTTCGTCTGTCACTGATGGGATTCATAGCGCCAAATAATATCAATTTTTTGTTCTGCGGTAAATTTAAAGCGTATCTGGCAATATCTTTATTTTTTGGTTTAAAAATATTTGTATTCAAACCATTTGCGATAACCTTTACTCTCGAATTCTTAAACAGTGAACTTGACTTTGCACATTCAGCGAGCCATTTACTTGGTGTAACTATTGTTAAATCTAAATTTCCCCATTTTTTTTTCTTTTTATTTAATATCAATCGACTTAAATCTTTATTAAATTTCGAACCAAGGTGGGGACAAGTACCACATTTTTCTCTATATCTTCCACATTGATAATCATAATGGCATCCACCTGTAAAACCCCACATATCATGCAAAGTCCATACAATAGGTTTATTTATTTTAGCTAAAGAGCTTATGTTGATGAAATTTGAAATCCAATGTAAATGAACGATATCAACGTCTGACAGGCTTATAATTTTATGGATGCTATTAGGGAATAATGCAGGGGTGAAGATTGTCTTTTGTCTCTTCTTATAAAATCGCAGAACAGCGTCATCTAGTTTAGAACTGACCCTTAACTTAACTGTTTTCCCACCGCTCGGTAAACAAATCACGTTTCTAGCATCTGATTCTTTGTTTAATACAAGATATGTTACATCAATACCTAATTCTATTAAACCAGACTGTAGTCTATACGCCGCACGGGCAGCTCCGCCATAGGTATCGTTTGTATTTACAAAAAGAACTTTCATCTTTTTTTGTATACAACTAATATCGTATGGCCACGTAAGTATTTTCCAAAAAATTTTAGAAGAAATAATGCAAAGGGTCTTAATATCTTTCTTAATACCCTCCCGATAATATTGGTTTGATTTATTATTGGTTGCATCATATTACTATAATACCAGGTATAATGATACGGCTGTAATGGTTCGTAAAATACCTTCTCTATCTTTATATTAAAAATTGATTGAAGGCTAAAAAGAGAGTTGATTTCCCATAAAGACATGTGATGTGGAGGCATGTTTAAAATTCCACCACTATTGTATTTAATGAAAGATTCATTATTTGGAACACTTATTATCAGTTTCCCATTCTTTTTTAAAACCTTTAGCGACGCTAAAATCATCTCTTTAACATGCGCGACATGTTCGAGCACTTGAAAGCTACACACTATATCGTATTTGTTCGGATTCGCTTCAGCATGTTCTTGAATTGTTTGATTCAATATTCTCAAA
>CAZTKW010000406.1:0-1975 GCA_964614315.1 uncultured Pirellulales bacterium | reverse complement strand
CCTAAGATTACGGCATCATGATTTAACTCAAGCCCTGTACATTCGATTCCTAAATTCTTTAAGCTCTGTATAAATGCCCCCTTACCGCAGCCAATCTCGAGGACATTATGAGTAGGTTTAATTAACTTCTTTGCAGTTTCAAATTCCCATTTATCATCCATGTAATACCAGTGAAAAGCTTGTAGAGCTTTATAGAAATGTGTATCTCCGCCCACATCAAAAGGGTAATAGAACCGGTAGCCAGTATCTAAACATTGATAAAGTTCAATTTCTTTTAATCCAGCAAAATATTGGCTCGTATCAATATTAAAAGTGCTCTTGTACTGCTGGATAATAGCATTACAAGGAATCCTTCGCTCCAATATTAAGTTATTTGAGCCTGTTAACGGGCATGTTATGCTCATTTTCTCTAAAATTTTTAGGCTACTGTTAGAAAGTTTTTAGACACCGATTAACATGTTAGTTGCGGCTTGTCATTGCGAAGCCTGGTATGCAGGCCTCAGCAATCTACTTCACCTTCACAAATTAGATTGCTTTGCTTCCGTTCTCCGTAGCTTCGTCCTTCGCAGTAGTCCCGCTCCGGAGAATGAAAGCGCTGCTATGAAGGATGAATCGATCGCAATGACACGTTATTGTCTAAAAACTTTTTCAAAGTACCTTAGCCATCTGATTCTTTGTTTAATACAAGATATGTTACATCAATACCTAATTCTATTAAACCAGACTGTAGTCTATACGCTGCACAAGCAGTTCCGCTATAGGTATCGTTTGTATTTACAAAAAGAACTTTCACTATTTTTGTATACAACAAATATAGTATTACCTTGCAAAGATGCCCTGAAATATTCTTGATTGGCAAATCCCTATGGTTTGCCATAGAGTAAAGAACAAATTTACATTCCTTATGAAGTTCAGAGACGGTGTGGTTCTTACCACAAGATTCTTCATTTTTTTAAAATCGAATATATGAAAAAAATACTTCTTGATAAAATTTCACAAAACCTAATTACGAGCCAACTTTGTTCTTTTACCTTCTTTTTCTTATACACAGTAGCGTGACTTCCCTGACAGCGACCTATTTTTGTTAACCCCATTAATCTTGTAAAAAAATTAAATGTATACCTCAAATAAAATTTAGACGGCAAGTGGCATTTAATAACAGGATAAAAATTGTTTGCTATTATTAAATATCCACCATCTTTAGTTATTTTAATCATTCGCTCTAAAGTTTTTAGCGGATCTTGAACATGTTCAAGCACATCTGTACTAATTAAACAATCGTATTCATGGTCTATAGTATCAATAAACTTTATATTTTCTAAATTTTCTAACATTTTTAAAACGTATTTGTTAGGATAATCATCAAATAAATCAACTGAAATACTGGGGTTACTTTTTATGATTAACCTTGCAAGTGTACCCCAACCGCCACCATAATCAATAACAGATTTAATCTCTTCCTTTGAATTAATAAATGATGCTATCGCTTTTCTGTGTTCCATAGACAGTTCATGATGTTCAATAAAAATCCCATTTAATACCCATACAGGGTGAGCATAGAATTTCGTTATTTTATCGTAATCTAAATTTTTATTATTACATCCTAATCCATCCCAGACTTTGTCCATTAAGTACCATATATCTTCTAACGCTGGTGGATTATGCCTCGAAAGATTTAATAATCTTAATATTTCTTCCCTGTCTTCTGGATATAAGTTATTGATTTCGTTATACATAAATAAAACTGTTACCGCCCCCTCAGGAGCAAAGTATATCACTCAAAAAGTGAAGCTTTTTTTTAACTTTATCGGATTTGTTACTATGTTTGCTCACTTTGCCCATATTCCATGAGCACGATTATTGATTATTTTATAATATTGTATTGGCGCCCAGACTGAACCACTTAATAGACAGATGCATGTAGCTAAAATCACTCCGACAGAGCCCAAGTTGAAATACTTAGCCAGCAATATTG
>CAZTKW010000405.1:0-3949 GCA_964614315.1 uncultured Pirellulales bacterium | reverse complement strand
CCATATCGCAGAAGAAATGCGCGACCTGGATCGCCTTCGCGTGGTCTAAGCCGACCAGCGGTGTCCTTCAGATGTAGTGCGCAGGTAGCCACCGCCGAGGGGCATCGCAGGCTTCTGGCCAAAGGCAGGCAGGACGACCCGAGAATAGCCTCGAACCCATCAAAGAGATCAGGGCGTGCCCCGTTGAACTCGAAAATCGCCTGATCGGGATCACCGACGAGAACCGCGCGGACAGCCTCGTCCTCGAGGAGGAGACGAATGCTCTTACCGAGGAAGAAGCCCGTGTCCTGTAGCTCATCAACAATCAGTAATGGAAAACGCCGGCCGATCTCTGAACGTGCCGCCGGGCCAAACGTAGGATGGCCGAGCACCTTACTTGCCCACAGTGCGGCATCTGAATGTGTCAGGCTACCTGTGCATTCCCACACCTGTTTCTTTCCGTCTCGCACTTGGTCCAAGTCTTTCCCAACGATGCGCTTGAGCGGCTGCGTGGGATGTGGCTTGTAGGCGACTACCGCCTTCCCCTGTTCCTCACCAATGTAAACGCAGTCAAATAGATTGATCCCCCTTCCAACGCTTGCCTTTTTGCCCTTGTACGCGAAGCCCCAGCTCTTCGCATCCCAGTCCGCCGGTATCAGTCTCGGTTGGGCGAACGATGGAAAGCACTTCCGAAGGAATGGGCGGATCACGTAGCGGAACAGAAATGCGTCGATGGTGCCCACGAAGTGCGGATGGGTGAGTTCGTAGTCCACCGCTGCATGAATCTCTTCACCGGCAACTCTCGTGAACGAGAGGGCAGCGATGCCCCTGCTTCCATCCTGCCACTCGGCCAGTTCCCTTCGAATTACCTCCGCAACGAGCCAGGTCTTTCCGCTCCCAGGAACGGCACGGACAATTCGGATACGCGCATTCTGATCGTTGCGCAACACTGCCGCTTGCTCGGCCGTCGGGGTCCTTCTCATTCTGGGGCTTCCCTATCCGGGCCCGCCGGCTTAAGCATGGTCACGACGTATTCGATTGCTTGCTTGATGTATGATGGGGCTTCAAACGCTATTGTGGGCTGCCCTGCTCCATCCACCTGGGCCAGTTTCGTCGCGAGGCGCTGCGCGAACTCTGCCTTGCTTCCAGAGTGGTGCGCACAGCAGATTCCGCGCCAGGCAGATAATGCCCTAGCATGTCGATCAGACCCCGGAGCGGCAACCTTTGCGGCGTTGAAGGTGCCGGGAGTACCCGCAAAGCAGGATTCCCACACCAATGCCATCGTCGTGGCATTGTTATCACCGGCTTCCGCGAGATCATATTCCAAGGTGAGCTTTGAATGAAACACCCTGATAGTGTCATGGTTGGCAAAGAGATCGAGTAGGTTCTGGGTGCGGTCACAGAGCTCAAACTCGGTGCCGGTGCGTTCTGGCTCGTCGGTCTCCCAAGTGTCCCCGCGCTTCACGGGCGGATCGGCATCGGTTACAATCGCCACAGGGATGCTGAGGGCGCTCACGTTTAGGAGCTTTTCAAAGGTCTTGAAGGCCACGCCGCAAATCGGAATGACTGAGATGTGCTTGCCCGCTAGGTCGTGCCCCAAGCGTCTTGCCACAATGGGTATGAGCAGTGATTCCGAAATGCCTTCGACCAGGATGGCGGCCTTGGCAAAGTAGAGTGTCGCCCGTGTGATATCCATCATCCGCTGAAGTTCGCCTTGCTCCTTTGAGTCCATGCCTGCGTTTGCAAGACTGTTGCAGCACGGAGAACCGTTCCTGTTAGCGCACAGGACGTGTACGCGGTTCGGCGGCATCCTGGCGGCAAGTGTCGGCGAGTGCGTCGTCACAAGCGTCTGTGGCACGCTGCCGCCTGGTGTATTGGTCGCCAGATACTCGGCAAGGAGCATCGCGAGTTGTGGATGGAGATGCGCCTCGGGCTCCTCGACCAAAAGTATCGGGCACTCGTCGGCGGAGTGCGACTTAAGGTGTTGGAGCACAACCGCCACGTAAAGGAGGTTGTTGTAACCAAGACCGTTTGCATCCAGGGACGCAATTGGCTGCCCGTCCATCTGTATTTGCAGTGATCGAAGGATGCCCTCCAACTTGACTTCCGCTGCTGTTACGGAAGAAGGGATGTAGTCCGTTCCTGCCATATCTCGTGTCGTGTCCTGAAGGGACGATCTGATCGATGAGACGACCTGTTGCCGCTCGAGGCGTCGGTTGGCAACATAGAAGATCTTCTTGAGCTTGTCTTCCGCCTGGGGGTGGCGGCTTACTTGCTCACGCAGCAGTGGGGCCAAACGGCTTCGATAGCCTGGAGCAAGGCATGCTTCCGCGTCACGGAGTGCGGGCAGGAATGTAATGGGCAGCGACTCCAGTATTCTGGCTGGTACTTCAAGAGACTCGCCAGAACTCGGACCGCCGGTGCGTCTGATGGAAGGTGTGCGCTTATCGTCGGGCCATGATGCCTCAAACCGAAGGATCGCTTTCGAGTGGTCAAGATTCGAGAGATCGAAATCGACTATCTCGTAAAAATGGGCACGGTGGGCTTCTGACAACCCGGTGAAGGTCAAGGTGATTCTAATCGTACGGGCGGTCGCGTCGGTAGCTGACTGGCGGTAGAAGTCGTCGCGATTCAGCCACAAGGCCTCCCCGCGCGAGGCGGCAGGGCCGAGTGCGTGTCGCAACGCCTGCAGGAGATTGGTCTTCCCCGTGTTGTTCCTCCCAACGAGGACATTGAGGCCAGGCTGCAATTGGATCGTAACGTGAGGAAGTGAACGAAAGTTCTCGATCTCGACGGTCGCAAGGTACATTGCCAGTCTCCCGGTTAGTCTGGGGCTATTCTCGTCATCGAGTGACCGGCCCGCAATGATTGCTTTGGACTACCTCTTGGTCGAACTCATCGTAAGCCATGCCCGTCGCTGCTCATCCCACCGCGGCGGCAGGTTCTTCCGCAGCTTCTCCAGGCTCAGGCCGTCGGGTTCGTCGCCGCGCAGGATCGCCTCAATAATGTCCGGCGCGAGGCTGGTCAGGCGGAGTATGCGGCCGACGTATGTGCGGTCGACGCCGACGGCCTGGGCGAGGTCTTCGAGGCTCGGATACTCCCCTGATTCAAGCTGCTCCTGCCAGCGGTGCCCCTTGGCGATGGCCTCGATTAGCGTTCGGTTGGCACCGTTGTCATCGTGGGCAGGTTGCGCCACCGAGACGGGCACGACCTCGCCCTCGGCCAGAATCATCTGCCGGCCGTTGCGACGGCGGAGCCGCATGGGGATGTGGACCACCATCGCGTCGCCGTCCCTGCGGACGCGGAGGCCTGGGTAGCGGTCCTGCCGCTGATCCTCGATGAGCGTCGTGTCATGCATGTTTTTCAACATGGCGTTCCTCGATGGGCTGGAGTTCCTCGACGATCTGCTCGATGCCGTTGGTGCGGAAGCGGATATCGATGCCGCTGGTGCTGACGGTAATTTCTTCGACGAGAAGCTGGGCGATCCGCCGCTGCTCCTCGGGGAACAGCACGTCCCAGATCGGATCGATAGCCCGCAGCGCCTCGCCGACGCGGTTGAGTTCCACTGGCTGGCCACGTGTAGCCTGGACCTCCAGGCCCCGAATGCTCTTGGCCAGCGACTTGAGCTCGCCGTTGAGCCGCTTCAGTTCGTCGGCCATGAAGCCTTCGTCCTGATCGCCGACATTCAGCACCGCGCGGATGGACTTCTGCGTCTGCTCGTGGCGTTTGCGAAGCTCGTCCAGACGCGCCAGTGTTCCGGCGTCCGGCCCCGCTGCGCCCAACTTGCTGATCTCCCGGTACGTCCTGGCGATCACGTCGGGATGGCGCAGGAGCGTTCGCAGCTGGTCGACCACGGCCGTCTCAATCTCTCCGGCCGGCAGCGACGGCAAGGGGCACTCGCCGTAGCCCGTCTTGACCTTCTTCGCGCAGGTGTAGTAGCGGTACTCGCGGCCGTGGTTCTTCGTCCAGC
>CAZTKW010000404.1:0-3959 GCA_964614315.1 uncultured Pirellulales bacterium | reverse complement strand
GAGTGATATCAAAGGTGCCGTATCTCTCGTAAGTTCTGATACATATTGAAATCATAAGAGCCAGCGAACCTAAGCTAATGACAATTGCTGTAAGTACAAGAGCTTGCGGCAGGGGGTCAACGCTGCTGTTTATGAATAGCTCGCTGAGACTGCCGCCGGACATATCTTCCGCAGTGACAATTGGAGCTCTCCCGCCCCAGCGAAAGCCCAGCATTACCAGGAAAAGATTTACGGCGTATTCCATAATCAAAATGCCGATTACAATTTTGACCATATTTTTTTTGACAACAGCACAATACAGCCCAATCATAAACAATAAAAAGCATAATGCATAAGGCATTGGTTTTACTCCTTTTCACTCGCAGAAGTTTCAGGCCTGAAGCTCGAAAGTACAAGAACAACAAGAAATAATGACGCACCGACTTTAATGCCGATAAAGATATTTGACAGTGGTATGGTGCCTGCACTTAGGAGTTTAAACGGCTCACCCCACCAGTCTTTTTGATGAATAAAATTCCAGAAAAAGCCCGCAGCTCCATAAAACAGGCCGAATAAGGCTACAGCCGCAAACAGCAGACCGCCTACACAATCAAGCCTCGAAGTAATCGGGAGTGACAGGTTTTCTTCTGCGAATTCTCTGCCGTATGCTAACATAATCAGCACATAAGAAGATGCCACAATCACGCCGCCGGCAAAGCCCCCGCCCGGTGTAAGATGACCGAAAAGAATAATATAAATGCCGAAAAGGAAAATGAAAACCTTTACAAAGCTGCTTATGTTCTTTACTATTATTGTCATACCTTTCATAAGTCTGGTTCCTCCAGAAGCTTTTTAGTCTTTTTTCTCAGGATAACGGTAGCACCGATAATTGTAGTGAACAGAACCGTTGCTTCGCCCAGTGTGTCGTAAGCCCTAAAATCCAGAATGACCGAGGCCACAAGATTAGCTGCACCTGTCTTTTCCAGACCTTCTTCGATGTAAGTATGCGAAGCTGCATTGCTCGTTTCGGCAAAAATAGCCGTCCCGAAATCAGGCAAAGTTTCGGGAAAAACTAATACACCGGCCAGCGCAATCATAAAGATTATTACAAGTGAAACTATCATTCCAAAGAATTCTCTGTCGCCGGCTATAAAGGTTCGGTCGCGGGAGATTGTGGCACGAATCAGAATAATCAATCCTAAAACTTCAACTACAATCTGAGTTATTGCGATGTCAGGTGCCCACAGAAACAAGAACATTATTGAAGCGCCAAATCCAATCGCGCCGATACATATCACCGCGCTTAGCAGTTTTTTCGTCTCAACCGCTATAAATGCGGCAATTATTATAAACACCAGTAATGTATAAAATATAGCCATACTTACTATCCTCACTTCAATTCTCGCATCGCGTATACTTTACGCAATACACAAGACGAACATGCCTTACCAAATCTTACAGACCGCAAACAGTATTAACAATAATCCCAAAGTAACCCAGGTCAGGTACATCGGAAGCACTCCCGAGTGCAGCATTCGCAGAAAACTCGTTAACGCCGAACCTACTTTACCGCCTTGATTATACAAATCAAAATGTCCTTTTTCCTGACCGTTATAAAGCTGCTTCAAACCGCCCATAGACGAGACGGTTTTATAAAAATGCGTTCCGGGTATTATCATTTGGTCGTTATCCTGTATTTCGCCACAGTACCACGTAGGCACAACTCTGCTTTGCTTTGATATCTTCAATATTAACCAACCGAGCACAAGCCCGACAATTAACAGTCCTGTAGCGACCTTGGATTCCCAAATGCCGAAAATTGCCCCCGGTTCGGTATCCAGAGCAGGATAAATCAGGTGTTTCAAAGGCCAGTGATAGAAAACACCTAAAAACACACACAGAAAAGCGAGCACAACCATCGGAACCGTCATAGCCATCGAAACTTCTTTTACATCTTTCAAATCATCCGGCAGGCGTGAAAGGAATATCGAGTGTATCAGTTTGACAAATGAGGCCAGAGTAAGAGCACTTCCGAAAATGGCAGCCACAAGCCAAACAGGCCATAATCTGGCTGCACCATTGGCTCCTGCAGTATTGCCCATTTGAATTACACCTTGATAGATCATCCATTTGGAAACAAAGCCATTCAAAGGCGGTATCCCCGAGATACTCAAAGCCGCAATCATACAGGCGCCGAACGTAACCGACATCTTTTTGCCTAAACCGCCGAGTCTTTCAAGTTCAGCTGTGCCCGTTGCCTGCTCAACAGCGCCACCACACAGGAATAAGCAGCACTTATATATTGCGTTGTTGAGCATGTGAAAAACACCTCCGGCAATACCGACCGGGGTAAGAGTTGCTATGCCCAGAATCATATAGCCAACCTGGCTGATAGCGTGATACGACAGCAGTTTCTTGAGGTTGTGCTGAACCATCGCTATCATCACCGCAATAATTATCGTCGCTGAGCCTATAAGTGCCAGCGTAATACTCAATGCCGCTGACTGAAGTATAAATATTTGCCGCACCACTATCACCAGCAGGTAAATCCCTAACAGTTTATCTATCGCAGCGGGCAATAACGCCATCACCGAAGCCGGTGCATACTCACCGCTGGTGGGTAGCCACGTATGCAACGGCAGGGCTCCTGCCTTGGTAATAGCCGCTGTCATAAGTAATAAGAAAGCTATAATGGCAAGCCCTGATGTTGTGCCTATGCTGATATCAGAGATAACAAACGTACCGGAAAGTGACCATACCATTGCTATTCCGAGCAGAAAAGCCGCATCCGATGCTCCTATCATTGCAAAGCTTTTCGTTGCTGCAAAATTGCAGTTTTTGCCGCCTGTTGTTATCAGAAGATACAGGGAAGCGGTCACAATCTCCCAGAATATCAGTAAAAACAGCAGATGATTACAAAGCAGTATTCCTGCAGAACCACCAACGGTCAAGAGTATGGAGCCGTAATATTCATTCGCCTGCTTCATTCCAGCTGTAGATTTTAATGAATATAGTGTTATCAAAAGTCCAAAACCCGTCGCAAATATCAGAATAAATGCTCCAAGCGGTGTAACTCTCAGCAATAATTCTAAGTTTAACTCACCTATCTGAGCAAGAGACCAACTGTAATCAGCCGAACCAAACCTGAATATCTTGATGGCCAGCCAGAATGTGACTACAGAGAGAACCATAGTCAATATTTTGCTCAACAACCTTATTTTGTTCGGCAGGAACAGAAGAACAAAACCTGCTGCCAGTGGCAAAAAAACCGTTACAAATAAAATATTATCCAATTTTACAAACCTCCATTCACGCTTCACGCTTTATTCTTGCTGTTTTCTCTCGACTCAAACGCAAAAGTTCCTCGTAATCATGTGTTATATTATTGTGTCCGTCAACAACAGCCAGTCTCTCGGTACAGCTATAGCATGGATCAACCGCTGCCAGAGTGATCGTAACATCTGCAATATGTTGACCTATGCAGGAGGCCTTAAATGAGGGTACATTGACATAACTTGGCGCCCTTGCTTTATGGCGTACCGGCCGATTACCACCGTCACTCCGCACATAATGGAATGTTTCACCTCTGGGTGCTTCTACGTGTCCGACTCCCTCGCCCGGTGGGATTTCCTTGACCTCCACGGCCACAGGACCATCAGGTAGCTTTTGGATGGCCTGTTTGACTATCTTAATGGCTTCAACGACCTCCAAAAGTCGGACAACCGCCTTGGCGAAGACATCGCCTTTCGGCCGAACAATCACATTCCAGTCCAGCTCTGAATATACACCGTACGGGTCATCCGCTCGTACATCGATGGCAACGTTACTGGCTCGGGCGGTTGGTCCTGCTACCGCATATTTTATAGCATCTTCGTTCTTTAATATCCCTACACCTTTGAGTCGGGCGTGAAGAATCGGGTCGTCGAGAACCGCCTTGATAAGCATATCCATCTTTTTTGCGATTTCGTCCATATCCTTTA
>CAZTKW010000403.1:0-3962 GCA_964614315.1 uncultured Pirellulales bacterium | reverse complement strand
CTCGGTCATTTAGACGACCGACACTTAGAGAGGAATTTGCCAATGAGGACAAAGGGAGCGTTATACAGGGTAATAGAGATTTGTGGAACGAAACATTGACTTCTTATGAGTTAGGCTACAGGGGGCAATTGGCCGATAATCTCGAATTGAATATAGAAGGATTTTGGAACGAGCATGATAATTTGATTGCCCAGATAGGACCAAACAAAAATAACAACCAGTTTGATAATGCTTATGATATAAAAACGTATGGTATTGAGACTGCTCTTAGTTGGAAACCGTACAAGTGGTGGCTGGTCCGGGGTTTTCACGTTTATGAACATCAGACAGATGAAAAAGAATTGAGTAGTTACTCGGATGGCTACCTAACAGTCTATTCGGTTCCGCAACACAAGGTCGGTTTGACCAACCGGTTTTATCTTGATAATTCTACTACTCTGAATACACAGCTTTACTGGTATGACACTTATTTTAATCCGGGGGGGACACAGGTGGAACCATTCTGCAGATTTGACGTGCGGTTGGCTAAGAGGATATGGAACAACAGTGCCGAAGTTGCTTTGGGCTTTACAAACCTTACCGACCATTTTCATAATGAAGGTGCAAGTGCTGAAGTTGCACGGCAGTTCTATGTGCAATTTTTCTATGAATTCTAAGCGATAATGTTTTGGTATACAAGGAAAGCGTGGCGGCTGGCAGGCCGCCACGCTTTTTTAATGTAGCAATGTTACACCCCTGTTGTGATTTTACATTTATTGTACTGTTCCGGTTACCTCTACAAGGTCCACGTAAGCGCACTCATTGGTCTTATTGGCATTTGTGCGGAATCTTATCTTGAAGCTTGAGTTGTTGTCGGCGCCGGAACCACAGAGTTTGTCCTGTTGGCTTCCCCAGTCTGTTGCCCCGGTAGCTTCAAGCTCATTCCACTGGCTGCCGTCATGGTGCTCGACATACAGGTACTCACCGGAATCGAAAGCGTATGTCATCCGATAGTATTTAACATGGATGCTTGTAAAACCGGTTGTGTCGATGGCCTTTTCAATCCAGGTTGTGCCAGCTAATTTTGCGCCGTAAATGCCTTCGTATTCGGCCTTGGAAGAGACAGTGGCGCTACCGTTCTGGGTTGTCCAGCCCTTACTGAAATCACCGGTCTCAAAGTCATCGCTCCACGGCAAAGCTAAGGGAGCCGATTCAGTCGTAAAGCTCCAGACAACGCCGGTGGTTGTGCCTTCACCGTTGACCTCGTCAATCCGCCAGTAGTAGGTCATATCGTTATTAATTGTGCCAGGCTCAAATGTTGTGGCTGTCTGATTGCCCTGAAATGCCCCGGGACTGCTGGTGCCAAAATACACATCATGAGATGTGGCTCCTGAGCCGGCTGTCCAGCTTAAATCAGCGTTAATAATCTCATTTGTTTCTCTGTCTGTTGGACTGGGATTGCTTGACTGTCCCGGTGGTTGGGGCTGTCCAGAGGTGTACGTTACGAGCAGGACGGGAATGTTACTGGCCTCTTTGCTGTTGAAGTGATACCAATCGCCGCCGGTGTAATCCGTATCCAAACCGAATGAAACTTCACCGTTTCCGGTTACGTTGTCTGTTACATCGAATGAATACCAGGCATCCGGACTAATCGCAAGGGTGTCCAGCGCAGTGCCGAGGTCCGGCATATTTTCCCACGTTATGGTGTTTTCCGACCATGATGTATCGGCCACGGCGTGTGCAGTGACATTGGCAGCAACAGTTGCCGAATAAAGCTTTAGTGTGGCTGCTGTAACAGTATCTCCGATACCGGAAACGTTAAATTTAAGGAAGGAACGCAGACCTGCGCCTGTGGATTCGTTTCTGACAGCGAGTTTCTCATTGGTTCCGTAATTGCTGGTGGCACTATTTTGTTTGCAATAGGAATCATCCGTTGGGTTGAATTCTGCTTGTTGTGGTGGTCCTGAACTTCCACCGGTCGAAAAACTCCAGACATCTCCTTTTGTTATGACAGCACCTTTTATTTTGTCGACTCGCCAGTAGTAATCGGTGTTGTCGTCGAGCGTACCGAGTGCATACTTAATATGGAAGTTGCTGTTGGTAACGTTGTCCATATACTCGCTGGATGAGGTGGTGGCATTGCCAACGGCCGTTTCGTCGGTGCCGAAGTAAATATCGTGTGAGTCTGCGTCGGTTCCCCGTTGCCAGTGAAGGTCGGCTTCCACATCTACTCCTGTTGCTCCGTCAGCAGGCGTAGGCCAGACGGGTTTGCCGGTCAGACGAGTTACATCATCAATATAAACAACACCGGGGTTTGCTCCTGATGCTTGCGATATCGAAATCCTGAACTGCTTAACACCTTCCAAAGCTTCCGGCGAAAAATCTGATTCTGTTATACCAAGCCATGTCCAGGCGGTATTTGTTGTAGCGTTGGTAAATGTCTTCTCTAATGATATCGTATCATCCCAAAGAATCGTGGATAAGACGACATCTCCCTCGTTGTTAGCGTTACCTTTCAACCAGATGCCGAGACCTGTAGTTTCATTTTGCCACTGCAAATAGCCGGTATTACGATTATGCTCAATTGCACAAATACCCCCGCTGTTGTCATATTCCCATTTTAGTGACTGAGACCCGCTTTGTGACACATTATTGTCAACAGTGGTAACCATTGATGAACCGGATACATGTTGCCATCGTCTTCTGACCTTGACATTATCACCTGCTTCTTCTTTTTCAAAATCCCCGCTGCTGATATAGTAAGTTCCTGTGGTAAAACTCCAGAGGTCTCCCTTGGTAATCGTTTCATCAGGTCCTATTTCATCAACACGCCAATAGCAGGTCTTGTTTGGGTCTATACAAGCGAGAGAGAAGCTTGGGTTGGTGGTATTGCCCAAAAACTCATCCGAATCTGGGGTGGCGTTATTCACTGTCGTGCTGTTGAAGCCGAAGTAAACATTGTGTGACTGGGCCTCATATCCGGATCGCCAGTGGATGTCGTCATCCGGACACACAGCCGTATCACCATCAAACGGATGGATTGGAACTGCCTTAAGCGGCAGACGCATTATTTCATCGAGGTACAAAATGCCCTGACCGCCGCCGCCACCGGGCATGTGGAACCTGATTGACTTAACTGCACTTAAATCGCCGGTTCCGCCGGTGATATCTGAATTAAGGTCGATTTCCCAGCGTGTCCAGTCGGCAATACCGGCGCCGCCGGTGTAAACTGCTTCGCCTATGAGGCCCGTTGGGCCGATTACTTTGAGCGTAAGGTCTTCACCGGTCCTGTTTGTGTCGCCCTTAAACCACAAGGTAATGTGGCTGTAATCGCCGGACCAGTCCGAAAGTTCGCCAAGTGACCGCTCAATCTTACAATACGTAGAGGTCGTATCGTAGCTGACCTTCATACTGTTATCACCGCCGTGAACTTCAGTACTTTCAAGGCTCATAGTAGCGGTTCCATTAACAAGCAGCCAGTTATCGGAGACAGCTTCGCCTTCCGAATGTCCGTAGTGCTCAAAGTGGTCAATGGCCATATAGTTATGCACAAAGACATCCTGGGCTTTTTTCCCTCTCACTGTCTGGCTTATATCAAACTCGCCGCCTTCACCGTTGATAGTTGCAAACTTCCAGTAATTCATACCCTTCCACCAGGAGCGTCTTGGCGCTTGGCTCAACATTGCGTTAATACAATCGGCCTGCTCCTGAAGGTCAATAGGTGGGACCTTTATCTTCATATTACACCCGTCGGTGGACCTATAGCCGCCTTCACCGAAGATAACGGGTTTATCGGTAAGGTTCGCCGACTCACGGAAATCCTGTATATTGTTCATGACACAATTGTACTGGTCCATTAATTCCTGAACAGTTGGACTATAACTTCCTTCAGCTTCCGTATAAATACAGGTATTGGGGTTAATCATCGTAAGTTTGAAGTAAGCGTTTATACCTATGTAATCAAGCTGGTCCCAGAAGGAAAC
>CAZTKW010000402.1:0-3969 GCA_964614315.1 uncultured Pirellulales bacterium | reverse complement strand
GTAGGTTCATATCTCAACTGATTAGTATCATTAAACATTATCTTCTACACTTTCGCTTTCCTCGGTGGAAAGAAGATTTGTTTATGGCAGAAGAGGGGTTTTATTCTGAAGATTTCTGCCAAATGTTGCTACAGGAAGCAAAAGATGACGCAAACTGGGTTGAAGATAAGGGTATATTCCTCTGGCGTCCTCCTGATGAAGATGAACTTTATGCTGAAGGCAAACCCGATATTGAAGTTGGAAATCTGAAAGAGGGAAACCAGCAAAGATGTGGTATTAAATTCAAAGATAGACCCCGGAATGTACTGTTAGTAGGCTCGGCAGGAAGCGGCAAAACTGTGACCGGCAAAAGCATCTGCATAAACATAGATAAATCCAATCAGGCCAATCCTGACAATCCAACACTACTTATTATCATCGATCCAAAAAAGGATTACACAGACCTTGTGAACAAATTGCATGGAGATGTTCTTTATCTTTCTGTGCATCACAACCTTAGATTGGGTCTAAACGGTCCGGCAGATGTGCCCCCTAACATCTGGATTGGTGTTTTATCAGTATCTTTAGCTGCACGGCTTGGTTTAGTAATGTCGCGTACATGTCTGGCAAGCCTTATCAGCCGACTTTTGGTAGCCTTAAATCCATGGCTAAAGGAAGAACACTTCAATGACCCGGGCATTAACAAAAAGCTTATATGGCCTTCGTTAAAAATGGTTCTGGAAGCCATAAAGATAAAAGAGGTTCTAAACTGTTTCAGCAGTAAAGCAAGCTACGGGGAAACGTTAATACAAGCCTTGACGGGCCTGATCCAGGATTCAGGGGAGTTATTTAACTGCTCAAATGGTCTTGATATTCAAAGGGACGTGATCCAAAAGAAAAAACATAGCGTCATAGATATTTCGAACCGGTCTGCTCCTGTTGTTCGGCTGGTTGTAGATATCTTAATCAATCAGGAACTTGTAAGCCGGCTCTATAACAACTATAAATGCGACCACACCGATGTCTGTTATCACGTTGATGAGGGGGATCTTGTCGTTGAGGCCGAACACGAAGCAGTTTTCCCGGATGGCATGTCCCCACTTAGCAAATTGTGCCGGCTCGGCAGAGAAATGGGTCTGCAAACGACCGTTCTTATCAGTGCACTGCAGAATGCAGGTGACCATATCCTCCGAAACACATGCTATACCTTTGTTTTTAACTTAACAGACTCTGAGTCAGTTTATGCTGCAGTGCTGCATCTACAGTTAGATCGCCGATGCGCTCGTATGTTGGGCTCACTTCTGCCTGGTCACTGTATTTTCAGACAAACTCAATCTTCCTGGAATAATGCGATGTGGTGTGAGATGGATTTCGTTGAACCGGCGAGGAACATCGGCCAAATCGATTACGAGCCCCATCCCTTCACGCCGGCGATCTCTCTTTCAGAGGCACCTGAAGTTCTTGCTGATTTAGACGCTGCCGTCGAAGAGTATAAAAATGCCAAAAAACGTCAGGCCGATAGCAAAAGTTCAGGATCAGATGAATATCCGATGAAGCTGCTACAGCTTGGAGCTGCAAACCCTTATGCGCCTGTTGCCAGGCTTTTTGAACAAATCGGTAATATAAGATTTGAGGCACAGATAGCTATCAGAAAAGTACTTGAGGAAAAAGGCTTAGCAAAATTCGAAGAGATTCGTATAGGCCGCTCTAATATGCTGCTGATGGACGTAACAGATGAAGGCTTCAAGGCTTTAGGCTTTCCAATTCCAACTGAAAATAAAGGCCGAGGAAGTATCAGTCATCGTCATTTCGCACACTGGATTAAGCTACATTTTGAAGGCAAAGGCTACGATGCTCATTTAGAGTGGGTTGTGCCTAATACAAATCACCCTGTAGATGTTGCAGTCAAATCAGAAAACAGATGGCAATGTTTTGAGGTATGCGTTACAGCATTTGACAACGTGCTATCACATATAAGGAGTTGCTTTGAGAACACAGATGCTGTTGAAAGCCTCACTTTTGTTGTTGCCACAAAGACAAAACTAAAAGAGCTCAAAAAGCTCATTCAATCAAACCTGATATTCACCTCGTATTCCGACAAAATCAAATTTGATGTTATTGGAAGCTATATGATTAAGGAATTGAAAAAATGAAGGTAATTAAACTCGTTCTAATTCTATTTATATCTGCGCTGGTTATAAATTTTATAAGAAACGGCCGAATGTTTCACATTTCCAAGGCCTTGCCGTTTTCAAATGCTCCGGAAAGAATCAGTATCTACGATTGGGCATGTGTGGCAGTGCTTGCAATATTGGTTTGGGGACTTTACAGGATAAAACGAAACGGCGAAAATGATGAATGAAACATCAAAACTTGCAAACTTTTCTCAAACCACGGCCGTCATCGGCATACAGCCCGTCTGTCAATCAATATATCAATAGCAAATTTTTGTGCTGTCACTTTCCTTAGGCCCACAGCGAATATCATATTAAGTGTATTTGGAATTTTTTAAACAGGAGAAATTTATCATGAAACCAATACGATACAAATTAGTACCGGAACAGGATATTCAGCAGGAACCTCCACAACCGGTTGAGCCCAAATTCCGTTTTCGCTGGGTGGTATTTGCTGGAGTACCACTCGTTATTGCTGCGATACTTTTTCTGCTTAACGGCATAGACCCCTCATTTGAAATTGAGGACCTGTTATACAAGCTCAAAGTTATCAATCAGAACCGTTACATCCGCATGATGTGCCTCATGGTCGTATGTATTGCAGTACTTTTAATCGTGAAGTTATTCAGAAATAACTCTGATTAGCTGACTCTACTTTATCATCTGAGAAAGACAATGGCCGTTGTGTAATAGATAAGTGAAAACCAAAATTGAAATCTATTTTGAAAGGAGAACAGTTATGCCTCACGAAAAAATGATCAGTCGAGCGAATCCAGGGCTTATCTTAATGCTCGTGGACGACAGTACCAGTATGATAGATGCTTTGCTGGGTACTTCTGACCCGAAGTATAAATGGGTCGAAGGTTACTGTGGCATTATCCTCAATGACCTCTTGGAGCGCAGCTCAGATGTTAAGGGAGATGATGTTGTAGTTAAAAAGAGGTATTACATCCTCGTAATCAAGTACGGCAGCGTCCCGGAGCTCTGGGGCAGCCAGGAAATGGATATAGAAACCGCTGTGGAGATGTTTTCTCATTGCGGCAATTCCCTTGGACTGGGAGGCAATCTTGGCGGTACAGATGCCAAAGCGGCGTTTGAGCAGGCGTATGATTATCTTCAAAAGGCTCTTGCTACAGATAGATTCAAAGATTCTTTTCCACCGATACTGCTCCATCTGACCGATGGCGAGAGCCAGACAGATGCAAGCGATGTAGCTGAGCAGATCAAACAGCTTTCAACTAATGACGGTAATGTACTTGTGGCAAATGCTTATATTGGTACTCAAACCAGCTTGAACTACAAGGGCCCGGATGATTTCCCCGGCTATATTGATGTTTCAGAAGTCGGACCCAGCCATGACAATATAAGGCTCTTTGAGATGAGCAGCCAGGCACCGGAAAGCATTACCACCAACCTGAAGTCCGACGATATCTTCCCCCAGCTTCGCAGCGACGCTCGTTTATTCTTTGATGTCAGGACCAAGGAAATGCTCAAAAATGTTATCCAGGTTGTCAGCAGCATGGGATCAAGGATGGAGAGGTGATATTATGACGACCCCAGATAATATTTCAATTACAGCAGGTTATACGGCGTTAACCATCGTATCACCTCTGATGTTTGGGGACGACAGCAAAGACCAGGACCGGGCTCTTTGGGATGGGCCCGGTCAGGTCGGCTGTGTCTGTGATGGAGTAAGCTCTTCGCCGGACTCTGCCGAAGCGGCCAGGCTGGTTACACTCTTTGCACCTGCGTTGTTTAACGGCAATACCCATGAGAGACTTGCGATGCTGTGTGATATGCTTATGACCCAACGCCG
>CAZTKW010000401.1:0-3975 GCA_964614315.1 uncultured Pirellulales bacterium | reverse complement strand
TACTTTGGTAGGACAATACCTATACAGCTGCCGCCATCAAAGCATCAAAAAGCTTATCAACGTAATGATCTCTATCTTCATTCATAAATAGCACATGCATTTTTTCCATCTCTTCACGCAAAAGTCCCCAGCTGAGTTGAGGATGGCGTGTCCAGGAAAGAATAAAACTGTTTAAAATGACATCCTTGTCATTCAGTCGCTTTTCCACATCCTTAATGCGTTCATAGAATAGTACCTTCTCGCTTGCTGGGCCTTCATGTAGCAAGCCATGTGGCTCGATAAATGTTACATACTGTTTACCATCAACAAGCAGCCAAAGGATAAAATCTGGATGAAAGTTTCCAGCCTCAAAAAAGCCAACGCCTTTGCCCCGGCTCATATTTCTGAGCAAAAACAATTCTGCTTTATCTTTTTGCAACTGCTTATTGTTATCATCACACCAGTTTTTCAGGTCTTCCACAAACTGATATTCACTCTCATTCAAAGCAACAGGCAAAATGGTTATCTTTCCGCCACGTCTTACGTGAAACAGAGGCTGGTATAGATGTTTGCCAAAGTTGCATGCACACAAATCGCCAATGCGTAGTAGGTCATCTTTATGTTCCTCAAGATCCTTCTTAATTTGCTGAATAGCCTGAATTACTTGTTCTTCATCACCGTCAACTATAAGCTGATATTGATCATCAGATGGCAAATTATCGTCATCGGGGGTCAGTTCTCGTAATTCCAGCCTTGGCTCAATGTATTCCCGTTTGCGATAATTATAATAATGGTCACAATAGCGTTTCAAAAGTTCAGATGCCACTTGCTGCAATAGCATTACTCCGTCAAAACCATTTGGGTCTAATCTTATCGCAGGCATATGAAGTGTGTACCAACAAGGATCAGCCAACAACTGTCGTATACCGTCTTTGGTTATATTGAAATTATACCAGCTTCGTTCTCGCTTAAATCGTTCCAACTCAAAGAACAACGCATCATAATCTAACAGGGCCAAATGCTTCTCTCTGAGATGAACACGGTCCTTTTGTGTAGCCAGTCCAACTCCACGAGACTGTACCAACTGAATACGTGGATACCAATCTGCAACGACTGTATTATGTGTCAGATATTCAGGAATATCGCCTACAGATGGCACAGGGGCATCTTTTTTGAAATCATACTCTTTACCATCAGATGCTTTCCGTTTGGGCCGCAGGATTTTAAGTTTCTTGCCAAAGTCATAGGTAACATTCAATGGAATTGTGATAATACGTCTTCGTTCGTTACCAGGCAGACCTTCTTCTTTCAGGAACTCGCGGAATTTCTCCATAAAGTCCGCCTCGATGCCGAATACGTTCAATGTTTCAAGCTCCTCAATAAACAAAGGCCGCTGTGGAGCAAAGGAATGTCCACTACGCTTGAGACTCCATTGGTAACCTTTCAGACGCACACCACGGCCAAATAGCTGGATAATCTGTGATCCTTCACTGCGTCCTACATGCATTAATCCCATCGTGCTCACACGCCAGCAGTCCCATCCTTCGACAAATTTCTTTGAACCAATTAGCAGGTTTACAGGAGATGCAGAATCTTTCACTGAGGCAAACATTGCTTCGGTAAAATCACTGTCCACAACTTCCAGTTTTGTGTCATGGTCTCTCGCAACTTCCTCAACGTGATCGCAAAGCCCCTTAGCATCACCGACATTAATAAGACCGAAAGGTTCTTCTGCAGCACCAATCTTGAGTGCAATCTCACCGGAGTCCCCCTTGATTCTGGCTAACTCCAAATGGCCGCCAGCATGATTATTAAATACTCGCTTGAGAATGTCCTTGTAAACATCTTCTATTGATTCGCCGGCGTTCATTGCTTTTGCCAGATAGCTAAATGCTCCAGCGAAAATATCGTTTCCTTCTTTGTCAAGCAATCCGGTGTCCTGGCCTTTGCCTGTCAGTATTTCCTGAATCCGCCGTTTGGAAGATATCTGATCATCAAGAAAATCAGCTATAAATTGAATGATCTGTGCCACATCCGCTGCCACTGCTTTTTCTTCATTAGTGCCGCCTTTTGCTTTAGTGACAGTACTGCCCACGAAAACCCACAGTGGTTTTTCAAGATTGAAATCGTCAAACTCAATAAACCTATCCTTATAAATCCTTAGCTGTTGATAAAACTTTAGCAAACAGGCTGTCATATAAGCAGCTTTTGTTTCATCGTATGATTTAGGCAAATTTAAAATCTGATAATCCTTGCCAAAACCGTCTTCATAAAACCAACGGTAAGAATAGTCAAAGATTACTGTCTTTGCATAGCTGTTTTCAAATGCATCGTTCTTAGCAGCAGCGATAGCTTGTTCAAATGTCGCTGAATACTCAAATGTAAATCCCTTCTCGCAAAGAGCTGCTCGACGAGTAAACCATACACCCTCTTCTTTACCACTCATACCTCTGTGACCTTCGTCTACTAAAAGCAAATTCTGATCACCCAGGCTTCTGGTGGCAATGGTGTTAGGGCCTTCCTGGTCAGCCAGTTTAGTGATTTCAAGAATGTCAACTCGATCAAGATGCCTTGCCTGTGTAAACAGGTTAAATCCTTCACTGGCAAAATCAGCTGCATCGACATCACTTTCATGGAATTCTGTCAGATGCTGCTGGCTCAACCGTTCATTAGGTGTAAGCAAAATGACACGAGACAGTTCCTTGTCTCTACCGGTAATCACCGCATAATGCCTGAATTGCATCAGATTGATGTGCATCAACAGCGTTTTTCCGCTGCCCGTAGCATTCTGCATACAAAGCTTATTTAAGTCATCTTTTTCATAAAGCGGCACATCCGCATAATCAACCCAGTGACGGTTGAAGCTTTCAACAAATTCGTTCAGATCATTAAGAAGAGCCTCTTGGTCGTTGAAATATCTGTCAAAATATATTTCACAGAACAGAAGTGTCAGCCACTGATAATATTTCCAGACAATAGGCCGATGCCGCTTTTCATTGATCGCCTGGGTATGGCAAACTATATTTTCCTCATAGACAAGGATCTGTTCTTTGCTTAGCTTGCAGTTGTGATTCCAGAAAATATTGCTATTGACCAGGTTGTGATAGAAGTTGTGTAAATTATCATGGTCAAAGCCCTCCATCCTCGGATCATTGATGGGGTCTGCCAATACATGAAATGGCCGAACTGCCTTTCCCCGCAGTTTATGCTCCTGTAAAGGGTCTATGCCAAATAGACTGATAAGCCACTGATTCAACAGCAGCTTATTTCTGAATTTATGTTGTTTTGGTCCTCGTGAACGGCCCCTGGCCATCAGCGTCCTCCCTTTCTACTATTGCAGGAACGACACATAAGCTGGGCATTATTCAGTCGCGTATTACCTCCCTTGACATAAGCTTTTATGTGATCAACTGTAAAATCATCCCAAGTGAGATTTCGCTTACATTTAGAGCACTTTTTTTTGCTATCAGAATTCCAGATTATTCGCCTTTGTTCCGCTGAAAAAGTGCGTTTGCCATCCTTATATTCATAGATAGGCATTATCAAACTATTTAACACCTTCTCTCTTCTCTGTCTTGTGGCGGAACTATCTGTATCACCCTGTACTGTTAATAGGTAGTCTGAATAAGGCGCACGAGGTTTAGCTATCTTTGCATTGCGATACTGTTCCCTTAGCTGGTCGACACCTGTCGAAAGCTTCTTCAATAACTCAAAGGTTATTTCATTTTGCTTCTTATTGTTTAAAACTTTTTTATCTTGATTCATCCGCCACACCAGCATAAACAAAGAGTAGAACTCAGCAGTATTTCTAAAACGAGTCTGTTTTAAACCAGGAAACATTTTGCCAAGAAGATTAATTGTTTTAACAAACTCACGAGAAATACGATTAAGGGTATTTCCATTAATACTGTCATTCCCTATAGCCCGATCTAATGCCGTTTTCTTATTAATAAGCCCACCATGATTGATTGACATTAGAAGCTCGGCAAATAATTC
>CAZTKW010000400.1:832-3982 GCA_964614315.1 uncultured Pirellulales bacterium | reverse complement strand
AATCACCGGACAGCCTGGTGGTGGTAGACAATCTCTTCCTGGGCAAAGAAGCGAATCTGGACCAAGCACGGCAAGCTTTCCCAAGCCTGAAGTTCTACCGCCAGGATGCCTCGGATTACGCAGCAATGAAGAAGGTTGTCGCTACCGAACACGTGGAGGTGGTATTCAACCTGGCGGTGGTACCCTTGCCGACTTCCCTGGAACGCCCCCGGTGGGCTGTAGAGAGTAACGTAGCTATTGCGACCGTTTTCTGTGAACTTCTTCGGGAGGGGTGTTATCAATCGCTGATTCACTTCTCTTCTTCGGAGGCTTACGGGTCAGCTCAGTATGTACCCATGGACGAGAAGCATCCACTTCTGCCTTCCACTCCCTATGCAGCGAGCAAAGCAGCCGGAGATCATGTAGTGCTTTCCTATTGGAAAACCTTTGGTATAGATACGGCTATCGTGCGGCCATTCAATAATCTCGGTCCCCGACAGAATGAAGGAGCCTATGCCGGGGTGATTCCCATATTCATTCAGCGGGCATTGCGCGGTGATCCTCTTATCATCTATGGGGATGGAGAGCAAACGCGCGATTTTATCTTTGTTCGCGAAGTTGCTGATGCAGCTGTGCGTATCTACGAAGAGGTTGCAACACGCGGCCGAGTAATCAACATCGCCAGAGGCGAAGAGGTTTCAGTCAACCGATTGGCACAGCTGATACTCTCGAACCTAGGAACCGATGTACCAATACTACATGAGCCAAGTCGCCCTGGCGACGTCCAAAGACATTATGGTGGAATCGACTTAGCTAAGAGTCTTATAGGATTTCGCCCAGAGATCACTCTGGAAAACGGTTTGGAACAGACGATAAATTGGTATAAGAAAATGTCTGGACCTACAAGGAAGCCCGATGCCCGACAATGATTTCATCCGACTTGCTCTTCCATACACTGATGATGACGAGCTAAACGAGATTCGTACTGTATTGGCCTCCGGTTATCTCACGCAAGGGCCTAAAGTGGCGGAGTTTGAGGAGATGGTACGTGCCAAGGTAGGAACGAAATACGCCTTTGCCATGAGCTCCTGTACCACGGCTCTCCATCTATCTTTGGTTGTGTTGGGGATTGGTCCAGGAGATGAAGTGCTGGTTCCCGACTTCACCTTCCCTGCCACCGCCAATGTAGTGGTCCAGCAAGGGGCGACGCCCGTGCTCGTTGATATCCATCTGGACACCCTTGCCATAGACTTCGAGGACGCAGCCCGGAAGGTTACCCCGAGAACCAAAGTCATCATGCCCATGCATCCCTTCGGGTTATCAGTCGACATGGATCCTATCTTGGAGCTTGCCAGAAAGCACGATCTCCGGGTTATCGAGGACGCAGCCACCGCCATTGGCACTACCTACAAAGGCCACTTCTGCGGCAGCATGGGCGACCTGGGCTGCTTTAGCTTCCACCCGCGCAAGGTCATTACCACGGGTGAAGGGGGCATGATCGTTACGAATGAGGACGGCCTGGCAGAACAGATCAAGCTGCTGCGTAGTCACGGCGGCGTACGGATTGGCTACTGGTACCAGTATGAAGCTGCCGGATACAACTACCGCTTAAGCGACGTGTTGGGTGCCATTGGAGTAGCGCAGATGAGAAAGCTCGATACCCTGATCGCTAGCAAGCGGGAGTTGGCAGCCCAACTCACCGAGAAGCTGGTAACCATTGATGGTGTGAAGGTACCCCGCGATCCAGCATGGGGTGGGCACATCTATCAGTCTTACGTCGTATTATTGGATGAAGAGATTAATCGGGATCGGGTAATTGAAGCGATGAGGGAGCAGGGTATAGAGACAACATTGGGAACGTATGCTTTGCATATCCAACCGTTTTTCATGAGGGAATATGGTTATAGCAAAGGCGATTTGTCTAACTCCTACCGGGCTTATCGTCAGACCCTCACCCTGCCGCTTTACCCCCCGATGGGTGAGGCTGAATTGGGACGGATTGTTAGGGCATTGAAGCAGGCTCTGAGAAGCGGTGAATGCTGATGAAATAAGGCATCTCGGAAAGAAGCAGACGTATGCCGCGATGATCCGCGTTGGCAATAGGTGAGGAAAGGGAAGAAAAGGGTTCAGAAATGCAGATTGATTTGCTCACAGAAGACAGAGAAGAGGAGTATACGCAGCTTATTCTCAGAGACGAAAGGGCGCTCTTCAACAGCTCATTGACCTTTAGAGATCTCTTGCGATGGGTAACAGGTGCCCAGGACTACTATCTTATTGTGCTAGAAGGTGGAAGGATTGTCGGTACGTTACCATCGTTTTTGAAACTGAATCCCAAGTACGGGAACGTTCTTAATTCGCTCCCTTGGTATGGCAGTAACCCTGGGATCACCGTAGATCCATCCTTTTCGGACCCTAAGAAGGTAAAGATGGACCTCATTCATTCGTTCCATGACCTTGCGGAGGAGAAGAAAGCAGTCACGTCTACAATAATAACAAGACCTTTCGAGAGGAATCAGGAGCTGTATAAGGAACAAACAAAATATGACTTTTTAGATAGCCGCATTGGAATGGTAACGCCCTTGCCGGAGTTCAGTGACACCATAGATTCAGACCTGATGACCATTATTCATTCCAAGACCAGAAATCTGGTACGGAAGGCACAGAAGAGCGGCATGAAGTTCTATCACGATAACAATGCCGAAACTCGACATTTTCTGGCAGATGTACACCGGCAGAATATGGAAGCAGTGGGCGCTCCTCCTAAAGGCGCAGATTTTTTCGAGGCTCTATCCAGAATTCTTACCTATGATAGAGATTATCGCCTCTACGTCGCGGAACTCGATGGGGTCAGGATCGCTGCTTTGCTACTTACGTACTTCTGCAAGACGGTCAGCTATTTCACGCCAGCTATAGATGCAAAGTATAGGGGTCTCCAACCCATGAATCTCCTGATTTTCAACGCAATGGAAGACGCCGCTAGGCGAAGATTTCGCTACTGGAACTGGGGTGGAACACTCCTTCCTTCTCAAGAGGGCGTTTATCACTTCAAGAAGCGATGGGGCTCAGAGGAATGTGTGTACTACTATTACACTCGTTCTCACGCTGACATTTCGCACTTGCTAACTTCATCTAAGGAAACCTTGCTGGAGGAGTATCCGTACTTCTATGTTC
>CAZTKW010000400.1:0-822 GCA_964614315.1 uncultured Pirellulales bacterium | reverse complement strand
CGAGACCCTAAGGGAGAGCAAGACCGAGAACGATCGATCGATGGAAGAAGGAAGAAGCTCTTGATCTACATACATAGAAAAGGCATCAAGATCAAAGCCGGCAAAACCCAGGAACTAGTGGTGAAACTTGGACTAGCCTGTGGAATTTTCGACTTCACCGGAAGTGGAATTATCATATGCCTGTGAGCCGAGATGATCTACTCTGTGAGATTAATGAATTCCTCGCTCCAGTTGAGGCAGCCCAGATTGCTGGATTCACGAGACCACAACTCCCGGTTGTATTCATAGTTGGAGCACCTCGGTCCGGGCACACACTGCTATCGCAATTGCTTGCCGCATGTGGCGGTTTCGACTATGTAAGCAATTTTGTTGCCCGCTTTTGGATGGCTCCCTACATAGGTTCAAAAATAGAGATTGCTCTAGGCATCCGTGAGAAAGAAAATCATCAAGGCTACGCCTCGGAGTATGGCAGAGTGGCAGGTTGGACTGGCCCGCACGAGTTCGGGAATTTCCTTAGGCGATTCCTCCCCTTTGAGGAAACGCACCGGGTTGGTCTTGATAAGCTATCAGACGAAAAGGCAGCAGAATTTGCTCGAGAAATAACAGCACTCGAAGCAATTAAAAATAAACCTATCTTCCTTAGGAACATCATCTATGGGCTAAATATTGACCTCTTAGCTAACGTTTTCCCCCAGGCGATGTTTGTCGTCTCAAAAAGAGACGTACTGTATCAAGCGCAGTCAATTCTCATTGCGCGACAGAAAAATGTCGGAGATAAGAGTAACTGGTGGTCTTTACGTCCCAAACAGTATCATGAGCTTG
>CAZTKW010000399.1:0-3988 GCA_964614315.1 uncultured Pirellulales bacterium | reverse complement strand
GCTTGGAATCCACTTTTTTACTGGTGAAGGAACAAGCACTGCGTTTGGTCAATTGACAGAAAATGTGAAAAAGATGCCGTGGATGCACGCAGTTATAGAGGGAACTTACTCCGGAAAGCCAGACCGACTTGAAGCTTGGATTTCTTTTGAGTCACAGATCCATGTAAGCAAAAAAGCAGATGGAGAAGTTATATATCAGCGCAAACATACATTGCAGGAGTATGACCCAGACTCGGGAACAGTTAAAATTTCCTATGGCTCTGATAAAGGCCTTGAGGGTATGGGATCTGTCTGGGCCTATTGGGAAAATATGATGAAAATGGTTTCTAACGCTGAGGGTCAGATTGTTGAGGAATCAAGCCAATATGAAGGAAAAGAGGCAAAGATTTATAAGATTAAGATACCTTCTTCACCATTTGGAACGCCTATGGAGTTAAAAATAATAGCGAACGCTGAAAAGAATTTGCCCGTTTTTCTCAATCAGAAGGCATTCGGTCCAAACGGCGAGGTTACCATCGAAGCCAATGGGTACTTCGACTATCCTGAAAGAGGGCCGGCCGATATTTATGAAGTCGGAGCACCAAGAACAGCAAAGGTTGTAAACAAACTGCCAGGCAAAGGTATAACCGAAATTATGGAGGCATACTGTTATCATAGAGAATCCGCACCTTCAAGGTATATTGCTCTGGTAACCAATAGCTGGTTTGAGAAGAGATATTATGATAGTTTCAGGATTTTTGACATCTCAATTATTTATCGAAACGGCAAGACTCAAAGAATTGACGAGTATGAGTTGTCTCGAACACAAAAGAAAGAATTGTGGAAAAATTGGCCGAAGTTCAAAGAGGAATTGGGAAATACATTTGAGTCTCAGTTAGCCTGGTGGAAAGAAAACGGTCAAGTCTCTGGTGTCAACTTATATGATGGCAAGTTCCAGTATGAGGTTAACCGAAAAGATGGCAAGTGGGTCAAACAGCCAAAAAGATACATGCCTCATGGGAGTGATTCACGCGGCGATAATGATTTGGCTGACTTTGGCTGGGGGGTTCATTTTCTGTCGCCTTGTTTGGGCTCGACTCCATTTGCTCTCATCGAAGATGACTATTCGAGAAAATATTCCCTAATCTGTCTTGAAAGTAAATGCCAAGGTACCAAAACAGACACCGGTTGGGCCATTCTGCCTAAGAGAATTTTGTGTTATTTAAATCCGCAGCGAGATTTTATTTGCCAACGATTCGAAGAGCATCACGTTTTGGATGCTACGTGGCAGAAAGACAAATCATGGCTGGAAGCCGTGGATACGGATAAAATTTCTACTGAGGAAACGGTCATTCGGGAAGTAACCGAATTTGCACAGACCGATAAGGGCCAATGGCATCCTAAGGCGATAGAAACAGAATCTAAACGAGGTGTCTATGATGGACAAGTACGCAGGCAACTGATTTTACTCAAAACAAACGTTGACTTTCCTGATGATATTTTTGACCCGGAGAATTTGCCGAAAGAGTTTGAATAAGTATGGGATTTGAATATTCTAAAGGCCGGGCTTTTTCGCCCGGCCTTTTTTATGAGCTTTCGGCTTGGAATTCATTAAAATATCAAAAAACCATTTTCCTTTAAGGTAAAATCGGTATTTGCTGTGTCCTATATATGACAATGATCATTGGTTCTTTCGAAAGGTATCGAAGCGTTGGAAGATAAGCTGCTTATCTGGAAATTAAATCGCGGCAGTAAAGCTGCGCTCTGCCGTATCTATGAAAAGTACAGAGATGATCTGGTGCGAATAACGGCTGGGCTTTTGAACGATGTAAGTACGGCTGAAGACGTAGTCCAGGATGTTTTTCTTATGCTTGTTCATTCTGCCGGTAGATATGAAATCAAAAAGAACCTCAAGGGATATTTGACATCTTGCGCTATTAACAAGGTACGCAATTTGAACAGAGGAAAATGTACACAAGAGCCTGTCAGTCTGGATGATGTTAAGCCGGGAGTTTCCAATTGCAAAGCACCTGAACAATGCATTGAATGTGATGAAGAATTTCAACAACTGTACAAAGCTATGGCTCAGTTGCCATATGAACAGAAAGAAGCTGTGATCCTGCATGTTCAAGGAAAAATGAAGTTCAAAGAGATAGCTAAATTGCAGGCTGTATCGATTAAAACAACGCTGAGCAGATACAATTACGGACTTAATAAACTGCGGTCAATATTGAATAGTGAGGTAAAAAAATGAGATCAGCAGAAAAAATAAAGCGGTTGATCAACAATGCAAAAATAAAAATTAATCCGGAAGTTAAAACCGTTGCACTTACGGCACTCACTAAAGAACTGGAAAAATCTAAAATTAAAAACTTGGCTAAAACCCAGCCGAATATTTGGAGATTAATTATGAATAGCAAAATTACAAAACTCGCCGCCGCTGCAGTGATAATTTTAATTGCCGTGTTTGGGGTAACTGTTTTAGACAAGTCAGTGACTCCAGCTTACGCAATTGAGCAAACAATTGAAGCAATGAAAAGTGTTGTTACTGTTCACTTTTTCGCAAGAGATTGGCAAAATAGAGAACTCGAAACATGGATAAAAGTTAATCCAGAAACTGGCGGAAATGATTGTCATTACGTTAATGAGCATGAACGAGGGCAAATAAGCATATCAACTCCTGAGATAACGTATTTCTATCATCCGATGGAAAATAAAGTCAGAATTGTCGAAGGCATGTCTATCAGATCGGATATTCGTTTCGGCAGGTTTATTGAGGATGTCTTAGATAAATTGATTGAACCGAAACAAGGAGAGATTCAAATTTACAAAGAACATGATCCGAACACAGGAAAAGATATAATAATACTCTGGGCAAAATCCTCACAGGATGAATTGGAGGCTTTTATTGACCCGGAAACCAAATTGCCGATTAGAATTAATTTTACTAAGGCCAATCCTGGTCAAATAATAAAGAACGTCGACGAGATATACTACAATGAACCACTGCCTGAAGGTTTATTCGAGTTTGAAATTCCTGAAGGAACTCAAGTTATAAGAAAACAAATGTTGTTATACATTATCGAAGATCCCAATTATGGCATCTTGGCTGAGGGTTTAAGCAGAGATGAGGCTCGTGTCAAAATCCTTAAAGAGTTCTGGCAAGCTGTGATTAACAAAGATTTTAAGGGTGCACATATGCTGTTACCTGTTGCCGGTGTCGAAAGACTTCAGGAAATATTTGCAGGAGTTGTTGAATTAATAAGTATTGGTGAACCTTTTGAGGTACCGCATATTGATTTTGGCATTCTTACACCTGTTAGAGTGATGTTTTCAAATGGAAAAATTTTGGAACTATACCAGATAACTCATTTTAGAACAATCGACGGAAAGTTGTCCTGTGTTTTGGCAGGAGAAGGCAAACCGGTTAAATGGGTGGAATAACTTAGGTTGGTATCACTTTGGGGATCAAACGCTGTTGGACGCAATTCGTTCAGCAGCGTTTTTTTTACAAATTTACCTTTTACGGGCCTTTTTTATTAAGTCCCAGCCGCAACTCACTCAACCGCGAGCATACTCTCACCGCCCACATCCCCTGCCACCCGGCCACACCAGCTAAAATCCTCACCGCCAGGCTCCACATCTCCACACCCCGCCACGAGTTTACTCTTAATCACACCAACATTGCTTCTGAATTTTCTTTCCAACAAGAACTCTCCAACTCCTTCCTCTGCCTTCGATATTATATATCCAATATATCTACTCAATTAACAGCCTCATTTTTTTGAGCAAGGTATTTCCTTTAATCTCCAGCCTCGAGCGCAACGAGACTCCGCCAACTATATACTGAATACCAGATACTAAATACTCGCCTCCGGCGAGCTTCCCATTTCCCCCATCTTCCCCATTTTAACATCCCATTAAGACTCCTCTGTCGTTCACACCTTATTTAAAGCCCCCGCGGCCGGAGTTGTCAACTATGTGCAATTTTTTACAAAAACACACAATA
>CAZTKW010000398.1:0-4001 GCA_964614315.1 uncultured Pirellulales bacterium | reverse complement strand
TTGAACTCTATAGTCGTCAGTATATGGCCCGTATTCCAATATACAAGGGTGCGATTTTTCGCACCAAAATCGTTGACATTTTATCCCCACTAAACTGATTACCATCTTCTCTTATGGTGCTTAATTTGAAAGTTTCATCATTTTAAGGCAAATTCCCTTTACCAGACTTTTTTCTCTTTTTTCCTTGATTTATACAGTTGATGCGGTATAATAGAATTGTTCTTCGTTTTTTCGCCTGTTTTAATGAGGAGAACATTACAACAGAGAATTTTCATCTAGCTGTGCTTTTGCAAGTTTATCAGCAATTATGTCACGCTTGATTTTCCCAAGTTTTGGTTTCCGAGAGCCGATGAACTGACTCTGATCTATGTGTTTAGAGACAGGTTTACAGACCTTGTGGAAGAAAATTTGGCATATCTTTATTCCTGGTTGAATCTCAATCGGGATTTCGCCAACATTGGTTAACTCCAGGGTTAGGCAACCTGGAAAACCAGGATGTACCCCGGTTGCAGTCGCGATTATAAGACCTCGCCGGCCCCAGCTTGATTTTCCAATAACATAGGCACTCAAATCCTTTGGCAAGCGTAACCATTCCAAAGTTGTTCCAAGAACAAAAGACCGAGGGTGTAATAAATACTCGTTTCCGAAGGGAACGTAATGAGTTTCGGCAAGTTGTGCTTCATGTTCAGATTGTCCAATCTTGATCTTCTCGATTTGTGCTTCATGTTCAGATTGTCCAATCTCGATCTTCTCGATTTTAGCTTTCTTGAGATTAACGAACCAAGTACCAAGGCGCAGGTCTATAGAAGCCGAGCCGGACTTTCGTATAGTCTTAATATCTGAATGAGGGCTAATAACAAGCGGATCTTTCTCGTTAGGATTAAGGCCTATTTCCAAGCGGTCGGCTACGTCCTCAGCTTTCAGTATCATCAGGTACCCTCCAATAAACCCTCGTATGTGAAAATCTCTATGTTCTTGAGCACGAGGTCCTTTAAGACATTTTCTTTTTTCTTATTAATTTTTGGCAGGTGTTTCCAGAGCTCCCTGTCGTTATACGCTTTCCAAGCACCATTAAGAATATCAGCCAGAGATTTGGCCCCCTCGGCAGGTACAACATACTTAAAGCGTTTACAAATCCTTTCGCTCTCTGTTTCGTTAGGTTTTGGAATACTTGTATTGGATATTATTTCCTCAGCGCGTTCTATAAGAATTTTTACCTTGGAGTCCAATACATGGTCCGCTATATTTAGTTGAAACTTCTCACCCGTTGTTAGTCCGGGCAATGGACGATCTTGGAACATACCCTTATAACCATCAGGTATCTTGAACTTGTAACCTTTTACATTAGCAGCGGTTATAAGGTAATTGACCCTCTTAATTGGATTAGGGTACTTAAGAGATCGAGGGCTGGATACATTCGGAGCAAGCAGATACGCATGGGCATGGAGGAACGAAGTGCCAAATATTCTTAGTCCGATGAAATCACAAAAAGTCTCTTTAGCTTGTGCAAATAGCCAGGACTGGGCTTGTTTCCATGTTTGCTGAACGGCTAAAACCGTGTTGAGTTCTTCTTTTTTTATGTCTGGGAAATGACTTTTATATTCCTCCCAGTTGTTCCGGATGTAATCTTTTATCGCTTTGATAAACTTGGGTGCAAATTCCAGGTTCATTTTATATGTTGTCCAAATAGAATGGCCAAGCTCATGACCGGAAAGTGGAATAAGCAAAGGATTGTCAGACTCCGAACTTGGCAAACCTATAAATGCGTAGCCGGGAAGAACAGGTATTTCGTGATAAATTAAGGGTGAATAGGCCCACTCAGAAGAAAGGACGAGTTTTCTTTTTTGAGAGTCTTTACCTATTTTTGGCTCCACAGCTTTGCGCAGGATGTCAAGCAAAGGGCGAAAGACTTCAAATGCATTCCGAACGGCGGTAGATCTAACTATGAAACCTAAAAGTGGCAGGCACCGAAATAAATCTCTTAAAGATAGGGAACAGGTAAGAGTAAGATCAGTAGACGCATGGTCTCCCAACAAATCTAACTGATCCAAATATCTTTGGAACTTTTTCTTAATTTCAATAAGCGCTTCATTGGAATGTTTGTATGGAAATTCACAACCTTCCAACTCTGATATTTCTTCCAAGGCAGAAAGAATTCTCCCCCGCGCGTATGAGAACAAAGGACTTGGCACTCCCATTATGTAATTTCCAGCTCCAGTTCTTCTACTGGTTCTTCACAGGCAATGACGCTGCTCGAGAGCGCAAGGCATAAAGCACGGAGTTTCCTTAAGTTATCGCGAACTTTTGCAGGGTCCTTAACCAGCTCACCAAACAACGTTACTACCTGTCTGGTCTCAATAACCAGTTGGGCTACAGTCTTGGTTGAGTCCTTTTCGCCTAACTGGGAAGATTCTAACGCTTGGTTCATAGCGATGGCCATTGATGGGTCTACCATCGTATCAGGCGAGGAATCCTGACCAACCGGGATAATGGATTCTTCTATTATCTTCATAAGATTCTTGGTTGCCTCAAATGGACTTCCTTGACCCTCCAAAACAGTAAGTACTTCATGAGCAGCAAAACAGGAAACTACTGCCAAGTCTTCGCGCATAGACGGAGGCAATTCTCGATAATTTATTTCTGTATTATGCTCAACCATTATTCTTCCCTCTCATTAACCTCAAGCGTTTTTTTGTTTACACCCTTAACAATCAGATGAGGGTTAAAAACAAGGAAATCTTCTGCAACAACACACCTCGGTAACTACGCTGTAATCTTTAAGTTGTTCTATCAAACTTTCTATGTTAAATAAATACGTACCTTAATAATGAATAATTTAACTGAAGTGCAACGGTCAACTTACTTTGGAGAAAGTAAAGCGACTTCTGAAACCGCTTTCTTGAATCCACTTCTGTAACGGAACTAATCCTCTTGGCAAGCCAGTATTCTCCCATAATCCCCATCTTTCCTAAGTAATTAGTCCTGTTAAGCTTTTATCGGCAGTTGGACTCTCATAACTTCAGTCAAAGTTTACAATATCAACTCATAACAAGCTTTGTCAAGCAATTTTAACAGCTAATCCTAAAATTTGCCAAATCGATTAAGTAATGTCGTTCTTTTCTTTGAGCTAAGACTTCTTTTATCATGATATTCGGACAAGAAGAACCTCCTCCTTCGTCCGACGCTTATCAGATATTATAGCATCATGTCAACTCATTTGTCAACAAAAACTTATAAACTAATACCATTTTTGTTGTGAAATCTGTGGCCAACAATATCAAAACCCTCACTTGCCTCCAATCTTTGACTACCAATTCTTTTTCCTTGCCACAAAGCTATTTTCAAAACAATTCCAGCGAAGTTTACCCCTTATGGTGCCATATCCCCAACTCAAAACTTAAAACTCAACATTCAAAGCTGACTTTTCTCCATCCCTCATCTCCGCCGCCGTTTTTTTTATCCAATATATCCACTCAATTAACAGCCTCATTTTTTCCTCTTTCACCCTGCCCATATATGCCAAAAATAGAGGTTCCCTAAATTGCCTATTTTACCCATTTTAACATTTTAACCATCCTCATTTTGACCGTCCAATTTTGCCCCGCAAAATCTTTCCCGTTTTAACATTGAAAATGGGTTTTGTATCGGGTGTGCAATTTTTACAAAAAACACACAATAAAACGAGTCACTTTGTCACTTTTTTTTCATTTTTTTCGCTTTTTTTAACTTTTTTCCTCAAAACCCGGTCATTTTTTGCGTTTTTTTGACGTTTTTTCCCCGCTTTCAACTCACCGCTGTTGTTGCCTTCAGTTCGGACTATTCTTATTTTCTACGGTACTGCGCACCTGCGAAATACTGGATGTTGCTCATTGCGGCCTACGGCAACAACAGCTGCCAGAGGCGGAAAATCGAACCGATTGCGCAAGTACTAACAAAAATAATCTGGAAAAATAAAATTTTTCTTAATGCTTTAATCACAAGCTGTTAAGTAAATTCCAACG
>CAZTKW010000397.1:0-4009 GCA_964614315.1 uncultured Pirellulales bacterium | reverse complement strand
CTTCAAGACCGTGCCCCGGTGCACTGTGGACAATGCCTGTGCCATCTTCTATGGTAACGAAGTCTGCACAGGTTACCATATAAGCATCTTTATCTGTCGGATTTTTCTCGACAAAAGGATGCACATACCTCAAGCCTTCGAGACTCTCACCACCAACTGAATTTTCACTGACACTGTATTGTCCTTCTTTCAGGTCGCCTGCTGCTGCTATCGCACCGACCCGTTCAGCGGCAGCCAGTGATATAAATTTTTGTCCGTTTTTCTCATAGCTGATAGTTACATATCGCAGTCGCGGATGTACAACCAAAGCCAAATTTGCCGTCAAGGTCCACGGTGTCGTTGTCCATATCATAAAGCATACTTTTGCATTTTTGGCTTCATTTTGTTCAACGAGGTTGAGTTCAATTAATTGTTTGTTGGTTTCTTTCGTAACCGGGAAGTTGACAAATATACTGGGTGATGAAATATCTTTATATTCCAATTCAGCCTCAGCCAGAGCTGTCTGGCATCCAATCGACCAGTGTATCGGCTTCAGTTGTTTATGAACCAAACCTTTATCGACAAGTTCAGCAAATACTTCCAGAATACCAGCCTCATATTGCGGTTTAAACGTCAGATAAGGTTTTTTAAAATCACCGAACACGCCAAGTTCCTGGAACTGCTTGGTTTGCAGTTTGATATATTTACTCGCATATTTCATACACTCTTTGCGGATGTCCGGTTTGCTCATCTGATTTGCTTTATCACCAAGTTCTGCCATCACTTTTATTTCAATAGGCAGACCGTGACAGTCCCAGCCTGGTACGTAAGGTGCATCGAAACCGGCCATAGTCTTGTACTTGACAACTAAATCCTTAAGCACCTTGTTTATAACATGCCCCATATGAATATCGCCGTTGGCGTAGGGCGGCCCATCGTGAAGTACATACAAATCAGCACCGCTTCGGGCCTCTCGTATTTTGGAGTATATATCTTTCTCTGCCCATTCTTTACGCAATTGGGGCTCGCGCTGTATCAGATTAGCCTTCATAGAAAAACTGGTTTTGGGCAGATTAAGAGTATCTCGATATCCTTTATTATTCTCTGACATACAAAAATTCCTAAAATAAATACATAGCAAAAGAAACATAATAAAATCGGCTTAACTACCTGTCAAGAACATCTTGCTAAAGCCGAGCCTGCTATTACGCCGAACAAGAAATAAAAGCTTTTGCTTTTAAATAGAAAAAACCTATACTTTTGTCTGGATTATTTTTAGATTCTTAAAAACATAGTTTTTATGGAAGAGTTGATTGATAATATAAACCCCTGTGGTTATTGTAAGGCCAAACAAAGCTTAAAGCTATATCAAACCAGCAGCATTTCGGCAGATACATTCTACTTGAACCGCTGTCTTATCTGCCATGCGGTTTTTTTGACTCCCAGACCCACCCGGGAACAATTAGACCGAGCCTATGGAGATACTTATTACGGACAGGGTCAACTGAAATTCACTGTTTTCATCGAAAAAATGCTGGATTATTTTCGTCTATTGAGAGTTCGCAGAACAAACAGATATATCAGTCCACCTGCCAAAATACTGGACATAGGTTGCGGAAACGGCAGATTTCTTGGCTACTTGATTGAACGCAGCTTTACCGGTTATGGTATAGAACTGCCGGGAAAAGCCGCCGAGAGAGCTGCGCAAATACCTGGGTTACACCTTAAAGTGGGGCAGTTGGCAGAAGAAGACTTCGGGGAAGATTTCTTTGATGGTATCTGTATGTGGCATGTATTCGAACACCTAACCGAGCCTAAAGAAACACTGCGTATTATTCAGAGAATATTAAAACCAGGCGGATACCTGATAATGTCGCTGCCGAACATTGACAGTCTGCAGAGTAAATTATTTCGGGGCTCGTGGCTCCATTTGGACCCTCCAAAACACCTGTTTTTTCTGGAATCGCCGGTGCTAATTTCAGAAATGAAGACTTTGGGCTTTAATCTGATTAAAATAAATTATTTTTCATTAGAGCAGAATCCTTTTGGTTTCCAGCAGAGTATCTTGAATCGTTTTTTGGGCAGAAGAGAAGTCTTTTTTGAACTGCTCAAGGGCAATGTTGCTTATACAAAGGGGCATTCACAGTGCAGCATTATGTTGCAAAGATTATTTTATCTGAGCAGTTTTCCTGCCTTCGTACTTTTGGCTGGCTTGGAAGCAGTGCTTAAAAAAGGGGGTACTATGGAACTGGTTTTCAAAAAAGAGCAGAAATAATTCTTATTTTACTTTCTTAATAGGTTTTAGCGTTCTTAATTTTAACAGGAGAGATTATAATACTTCAGTCAATGCGGATGGAATCACAAATATTAAATATCAAAAATTAAAGATAAAAGTTTTTCCTGATCAATTGGAAAGATGAACCAAAAAAAAGCAATAATAATTGGAGCAGGTCCGGCCGGTCTGACAGCAGCCTTGGAAATTCTGAATAATACGGATATAAAGCCAATTATTTATGAGACAACCGGCGATGTTGGCGGAATTTCAAAAACAATAGATTACAAAGGCAACAAAATAGATATTGGCGGCCACAGGTTCTTTTCAAAATCTGACAGAGTTATGCAGTGGTGGCTGAATATTATGCCTGTACAGGGTGCACTCGCCGTAGATGATATTAAACTGAATCGCAACGTGCGACTCTCTGGAGAACCTGCGGCGCCGGACCCTGAAAAAGTCGATAATGTTATGTTGGTTCGAAACCGCCTGTCACGAATCTTATATCAGCGGCATTTCTTCGACTATCCTGTCTCATTAAATCTTAAAACTTTTAACAATTTGGGCTTGTGGCGCATTATTAAAATTGCACTTAGCTTCACCAAAGCCTCCATTTTCCCTGTCAGACCGGAAAAATCTCTGGAAGATTTTTTCATAAATAGGTTTGGCAGAGAGCTTTACCTCACCTTTTTTAAAGATTACACCGAAAAAGTTTGGGGAGCCTCCTGCTGTGAAATCAAACCGGATTGGGGTGCACAAAGAATAAAAGGGCTTTCTATTTCAACTGTTATAGGTCATGCAGTAAAATCTTTTTTTTCAAAGGACTCCTCGATTAGCCAAAAAAAAACAGAAACAAGCTTGATTGAACAGTTCTTATATCCAAAGTTCGGGCCGGGGCAAATGTGGAAAAAAGTGGCCGAACTAGTAAAAGAAAAGGGCGGACAACTCTACCTGAATCACACAGTAACAGGAATCAAGCACAATAATTATAAAATAAAAGAAGTACAGGTTGAAAATAAGGACAACGGACACATCGTTACTCAGAACGGGGATTATTTTTTCTCCTCAATGCCTGTTAAGAAACTTATACAGGCTATGAACGGTGGAATACCGGAAAATGTGAAGAATGTTGCTCAGGGACTATTATACCGTGATTTTATAACGGTCGGGCTGCTCCTGAAAAAGCTAAAAGTAAAAAACGACACAAAGATAAAAAAAACAATCAATGATATTGTCCCCGACCAGTGGATTTACATCCAGGATAAAGACGTCAAAGTCGGTCGAATCCAGATATTTAACAACTGGAGTCCATATATGGTCAAAGATGAAAACACCGTATGGCTTGGATTGGAATATTTTTGCAACGAATTTGACCAGTTGTGGAATAAATCTGACGAGGAATTCGCCGGATTCGCCATAGACGAAATGGTTAGAATTGGAATTATTGAAGAACACAATGTGATTGACTACAAGGTTATTAGGATGTTAAACGTATATCCGGCTTATTTCGGCTCGTATGACCAGTTTGACGTTATACGAAATTTTACCGACAAATTCGAAAATCTGTTCCTGATAGGAAGAACCGGAATGCACCGTTATAACAATCAGGACCATTCTATGCTGACGGCAATTACTGCCGTTGAAAACATAGTCAACAATGTTAATTCTAAAGACAACATTTGGTCCGTTAATACTGAAAAAGAATATCATGAACGTAGGTAAACAAAAGACGTAGAGAAATGAAATCACCCAAATAAG
>CAZTKW010000396.1:0-4032 GCA_964614315.1 uncultured Pirellulales bacterium | reverse complement strand
CTGCATTACTGCCCTGATGGGCATAAGTGCCGTAGGTATACAGCGAACAATCGCCTCCTCCGTCAGTGTAGTTTCCCCAGCCGGACTCGAAGTCATCGTAAGTCAGATCGGTCCAGCCGGCATTGGCTGTGGCGGTAAAGAGGGTGAAAAACATAATAGCAGTTAAAAAAAGCGGTTTTCTCCAAGACATGATTGTTCTCCTTAAAAAATGGTTTTAGTAATATTACGGGGGGTTTTAAGTACTATGTATTCAGCTACACGGCTGAAAATTTTATTTGATAGATAGCAAGAGTGAATTGTAAGTCCATTGTAATACTGGGTTTGCATCAAAACAAACTTTTGGGAACTCATGAAGTTCCTCCGAAAATAGTTCGCTCAAATATAAATACTGCGATAAAAATATGTTGAGCGGCGGGGTTTGTCAAGAGATAAATTTTTTTTTTCGACACGGATATCCTTTAAAAAAGACACTAAAAACGGGAAAAAAAGCACGATTTTTTGAAAAAAAACGACAAAATGTTTCAAAAAGTTAAAAAAAGCTAAAAAAAAGAACAAAAAGCGAAAAAATGACTGTTTTTTGTGTAGTTTTTTGTAAAAATACCTAAGGCACAAGCAAGCTTGCTGCACACCTGATACAAGAACCATTTCCAATGTTAAAATGGGTAAGATTTTGCGAGGGAAAATTCCCTTCTCAAAATGAGGCAGGATAAAATGTTGAAATGGAGAAGATGGGGGGAATGGGAAGAGGGGAAAAAGTGGCTTTTAATGGAGAGGATATATTGGATAGAGTTGGATTGACAAGGTATGGAAAGCGAGTATAATTTCGAGGAGAGAAAAAAAGCTTGGGAAACTTCTTTGTCTATGGTAGTTGGGAAAAAAACCGTTTGGTATCGGGTCGCCGGGTTCGTGGTAGAAATAATTTTAGGTTAACGAACAACCTTAACAATCATATGGATATAAACTAAAATTTCTTATCCCATATTGTCAGTGAGGACTTCAGTGGCAGTACCGGGATAAGTTATAAACGAAAGTAAGAAATGGCAAGAAGAATTAAGTTTATTACAATAATCTTGAGCATCACTATCTTAGGATTATTTTCTGTGCTCTTTATAAGAAATTTCGTCTTTCAATCGGTTGGGACGCAACATGTTCTTCATTTAGCCTTTCCTCCGGAAGACTTATACAAGCCTGTAGCAAGTGACAATTTTTTATTTTATGAGAAAGGTTTTACAAAGGAATATGCCTTAGAACCCCAATATATAGATCTGTATAGTATAGGGTTTTTTGTTGAAAAAAACAATCTTCCGTCGACATATAAATTCAAAGGCAAAGTTAAAGCGGAATTCTTCTATAAAAACAAGCTCTTATTTAGGAAAGAGATAATCTCAATTAATAGTGCCGGCTACGCTGACAAGGAATCAAAGTATTTCAAAGACGTAGATTTGCTAAGTTTCGATATACCCTTTCAGGGCAAATATAAAGATGATATTAGTATAAGATTAACTGTTTTGGAACCAGATGAAAGTCTAAAGGAATACGGAGACGCTATTAAACTCTTTATTAGAGTCAGTCCGATACCATGAAAAAACGGAAAATTTTATTGACTATAATTATTCTCTTTATTGGTATTGTTATTGGTTTTATTCTCCTTCTATTCTTTGGGGCGATTATGAGCTACATTGACCCCGGCACGGAGCTGAATAAGCCTAAGAAATTCGGCGATGTTAAAATTTGGACTGTTGAGGTTGCCAGTATTGAAAACCGAGAAACTTATGACCTTTCCAAAACGATGGTAATGACCAAGGACAATTTTCCTTTTGCTGAAGTCGCTATGGACAAGGCCGGCAAAGTGAAAGCTTTCACTCTCCTTGGAAAGCCAGGAGAAATCCTTTTTACTATGACGGCTTCGACTGAGCCGGGAAAATGGGAATACGCAATATATGCAGGCGGGGATGACTACCCGACAGGAGAAGGATTCACGGACATTAATGTTGACGGTCATTTTGACGTGAAAACTATTTACGATGATACCGGAAAGAGGCTTTCCAGAGAGATATATGTCGATCGAACCTGGAAGCAAATTGACCATTGGGACCCTAATCAGGCTAAATCAGGTGAGACGACATATGTTTTTGATGAAGAATCCGGATGGCAGGTTTTAAATAACGAAGAATAGTGGAGCGGCTGACAAAAATTAAAGATGACGGCAGTAATGTTTTGGCGCAGTATGCCTATGATAAGCTATCGAGGAGGACGCTTGTTCTTCATTGTAAGGAAAAGTCAGGAGTAAGGTTGGATGATGTGTAGTTGGTGGAAGTTTGTGTGAGAACTGGTGTGGTGAGCGGCTGTGGTGGTGGGTGGGTGGATGATTTTGGCCGCTTAACCTAACAAATGAGTCACTTCAGAAATTTTTCAATGCTGTTCATTTTCAATAGCCATATCCCTTTATTTAATAAGCGTTTAAGGTTTAAATGAAATGCTCGAGATATATTTTAAAAAACTCAGAAAAAATGGGGGGATTCTTGCCAAACCGAACATCTTTTCGTATAATGAATACATATTCATATATGGAACTTTAATTCAGCAGCCAGGTGATTTAAGGATTTAAGAATGAGCAAGGCCAAATTATCAAGACGTGAAAGAGAAAAAGAAAGACACAAAGAAGAGATGTTAGAGGCAGCTCTGAGGCTTTTCTCCGAGAAAGGGTTTCATAAAGTTTCGATGCAGGAAATTGCTGAGGAGGCAGAATTTGGTGTCGGTACGCTGTATAATTTTTTTGAAAGTAAAGAGCAGCTTTTTGTTGAACTAATGAAAGTCGGCATTGAAAAATTTGGCCAGGCACTTATTCCAATTTTAGACTCAACCAAAGATGAGAGAGAAAAGCTGTCCGAGTTCATTGAGGCACATGTTGACTTAATCGAAAGCAATATAGATTTCATCAGGTTATATATCTCCCAATATGGAACATCAACGTCAACAAAACCTATGCTCAAAGATATATCGATAGATTTAAATATTATAGTAGCTAACAAACTTGAAAACATCATAAAGACAGGTATGCAAAAGAAGATATTTAAACGTGTTCACCCGGAAATTGTGGCATTATCGCTTCGGGCCACACTGGAAGCATTTGGGCTTGAATCTTCTGAACATTTCGACAAGGCCAAAACAATAGAGGGATTCTCAGAAATCGAGAAATTCTTTTTAAATTCTTTAATAAGAAAAGAAAGAGATAATGACACTAACACAATCTAAACTGACCTGGAGAAAAAAATGGAATTTAAAGTGAGTTCTCATTGTTCCCGTTTAACAACCCCTGAAGTGACATCCGCCATGAAATATATGCAAACCTTAGCTGACAGTCACCAGTGTTTTACCTTAGTCCTTTTGTTATGCATATTGCTGTTGTCGCTCATAACCGGCTGCAAAGAGAAAGGTGGTCCTGCTCAAAGTACTCCCGAAGTGGCCGTGTTTAGCATACGGCCAGAACGGGTAGTCATTACGACCGAATTGCCCGGTCGCACATCTGCCTTTCGTATCGCTGAAATCCGACCCCAGGTCAATGGGCTCATTTTGAAACGTGCGTTCGAGGAAGGCTCTGATGTTAATGAGGGAGAACTACTGTACCAGATTGACCCTGCTGTCTATCAGGCAGCTTATGACCAAGCCAAGGCCACAGTTGCGATGGCGGAGGCGCAGTTGCCGGCCCTTCGAGCACGAGAAAAACGCTTCAAAGAGTTAGTCGAAAGTCATGCGGTCGGACAGCAGGATTATGATGATGCACTCGCAGCCCTGCGACAGTTGGAAGCCCAGTTAGAAGTGGGAAAGGCAGCAATGGAAAGCGCAAAAATTAATTTGTCCTACACGCCCATCAAGGCACCGATTTCCGGGCGTATCGGCCGATCCAATATAACAGAAGGGGCGTTGGTGACGGCGTATCAGCCCATAGCTTTGGCGACTATTCAGCAACTGGACCCAATTTATGTAGATGTACCTCAGTCCACCAGCGAACTGCTGCGACATCAAAATCGT
>CAZTKW010000395.1:0-4033 GCA_964614315.1 uncultured Pirellulales bacterium | reverse complement strand
GCTGAGGGAAGCGGTGAAATAAACGGTGATGCTCCTAAATCGGAGATACCGGCAGAATCAGGATTCGATTACCAGGGATTTATCGAGAGTCTTACAACCAGTTTTATGACCGCTCTGGATGGGCTGATTAATGCATTAAATGAGGTCCAGGCCCTGCCGGAATTGTCGGAGCCTAATGGAAATGGTGTTGCTTTCGACAAATTCCTCGCTATCTATAACGAACTGCAAAGTATTGAGGAACCCGATTCCAGCACGGTCGGTGAAGAGCTATTAGACGCGGTTTTATAATTTGAACTGAAAGCCACCTTTAAGGGGGACGACGAATTCGGCCATCTAACCAGGCGTGCCATTGTGACCTGCCCTGTCATACCTATATATCAAGCAGCTATTAAGGCCTTGTCAATGAACTTCAAAGCGATTATCATGAGCGGTAATTAATGAAGGCCGGAAACTGAAGAAAGTATCCGGAGGGTCAGTACGGTCATATACCAAAGTAAAAGAGATAAGACCAATGAAAGAAGCCAAGTTTGCAAGCATCATCTGCATATCTGTGATTGTCTTTTGCAATTCGTGCAACATTGTTGACAACAATCCAAATGCCGAGCCGTTCACGGCTATATTGGGTGCATTTCCAAAAGAAGTGATAATGCTGAAAGAACAAGTTGCGAATAAAGAAGTGCATATCATCGAAGAGATGGAATTTGTCAGCGGCAGACTTAGAGGTAAAAAAGTCGCGGTTGCATTTACGGGTATAGGCAAAGTTAATGCGGCTATGACGTGCGGTCTGATGATAGAGCATTTCAAGCCAAGCGAGGTGATATTTACGGGGATAGCGGGCGGGGTAAACCCGGATTTGCAGTTCGGAGATATAGTGATAGGGACAAAAACGGCCCAGCATGATTTAGGGCTTTTTACCGACGACGGAATAGTACAAAGGGGGACAAGAAATCCATTAACGGGGATGCGAAATCCGGTTTTCTTCGAGGCGGACGAGCGGCTTTTGGCAACAGCCGAGCAGGCGGCCAAACAAGTACGGCTCAAAACAATAAAAACGGACAGCGGCGAAAGAAAACCGAAGATAGTAAAAGGAGTGATTGTAACCGGAGATGTATTCGTGTCTTCGGTTTCGAAGAGCGAAGAACTTCGGAGCAAACTGGGGGCGGAAGTTGTGGAAATGGAGGGGGCTGCGGTAGCGCAAATATGCTATCAGCGGGGCATACCGTGCCTTGTGATACGCAGCGTGAGCGATAAAGCCGATGCGAAAGCACGGCAGGACTGGCGGCAGTTTCATGAACTGGCGGCAGAGAATTCGGCGGGGCTGGTTACGGAAATAGCCGGGCTTTTAGGCTCAGAGGCTTCTATCGAAAAGGTGAGAGCAAATTAAAGGATTCAACAATAGTGGACAGATACTTTCAACTTAAAGAAAAACAGACGAGCGTAAAAGTTGAATTTATGGCTGGGGTGACGACGTTTCTTACAATGGGGTATATTATCTTTGTGAATCCACTGGTTCTTAGTCCTACTGGGATGGATAAAGAGGCGCTGATAGCGGTTACCTGCATAGTGAGCGCTATCGCCACGATAATAGTAGGAGTGTTCGCAAAGGCACCTATAGCGATGGCTCCCGGTATGGGGCTAAACGCCTTTTTTGCGTACCTGGTGGGTTCGGGTAAGATGGACTGGCAGACGGCCCTCGGGGTGGTTTTTCTGTCGGGGCTATTGTTTCTGGCGCTGACTTTATTAGGTCTTAGAAAAAAAATTGTGGAAGCCATACCAGCAAGCCTGATTTCGGCTATCGCAGTCGGTATAGGATTGTTTATTACCTTCATCGGATTAGTCAAATTAGGGATAGTGGTCAAAGATGAACATACACTGGTTGCGGCTGGGCCTTTGACGGGGAGCGTGCTGATAGGGCTGTTCGGGCTTCTGGTGATGCTTTATTTTGAGATGAAAAAGATGGTCGGCAGTTTAATCCTGGGGATACTGGCTTCGAGCGCTTTGGCGATTGCGGTCGGGAAAACAGAACTGCCGACACAGTTCATATCACTGCATCTGAATATAGAGGCCATTTCATTTAAGCTGAATATTTTAGGCGCTTTGAAATGGGGATTTTTCGGGAGCATTTTTACGCTGATGTTTATGGATATGTTCGACAGTGTGGGGACGTTAGTAGCGTGCTGCCATCAGGCGGATATGGTCGATGAGAACAACAAAATAAAGGGGCTGGACAGGCTATTAGGAATCGACGCTATCGCAACAATGATAGGGGCGGTATTGGGGACATCGACAACGACGGCGTATATCGAATCGGCGGCAGGTATCGAGCAAGGGGGGCGGTCGGGACTGACTTCGATAGTTACGGGGATCTTATTCCTGCTGGCGCTGCTGTTTGTGCCGATTGTCGGAATAGTTCCGGGATACGCTACGGCACCGGCACTTATTATGGTGGGGCTTTTTATGATGAAGGAAGTGAAGCAAATAGATTTTTCGAATATGGGTGAGGCGTTTCCGGCTTTTATTATAATTGTAATGATAGCGCTGAGCTACAGTATAAGTACGGGGCTTGCTTTCGGGTTTATCAGTTTCACAATAATAAAATCAGTATCCGGGAAAGCAAAAGACATCAAGCCGGCAATGTGGACAATAGCGATTTTGTCCGCGGTGTTCCTGACACTTGACTGGCTTACGGGCATAATCGAATGGTTAAAGAATATTTGATAATAATTCTGAAGGAGCACGTTCAATGAGGAAATCGAATCACAAAGCAAAGTTGCGGAATCTGTTTTTTTATATCGTAGTTTTATTAGTCTTTGCCTGCGCGGCCTCGGGGGCAGCAACGGAGGTCAGGAAAAAGAGCACGTCATTCGAGTCTCTGAGTAGCTATATCGAGGCGGAGCTTTTTCAGCCGGACTTCGTACAGGGTGACAGCAGTTATACGGCTATTATATCGGCATCGGACGGCAAAATATATTTTTCAATCGGCACACACAACACGGACTATGCCTGCCGATTTTTCAGTTTTGAGCCGGGTACAAAAAAAATAAGGCTCATTGCGGAGATGGATAAAGTCTTAAGCGAGGACGCCAAAAAGCAGTATTCACACAGCAAGATTCACACGCGGATGTTCGAGCATAAGGGAAAAATCTGGTTCGCCACACATACAGCATTTTACGAAAGAGGCCTGCCGGGAGTAGACCTTAGCGGTAATAAGCCAGCTTACTCGGGCGGTCATTTTATGAATTACGACCTCGAGAGCGGCGAATTTACCGACCTTGCCCATATTTTCCCGAACGAAGGGATAATTACAATGACGATGGACAAGAACAATGAAATTCTTTACGGGATGACCTGGCCATCAGGCCTGCTTATATCATACGATATCAAAAACAAAGACCTGCGGTACTGGGGAGCGGTCCAGGAGCGAGGCGAGTGGGGACCTCGTGGGACGGAGTGGGATATGGTTTGCCGAACGCTGGCATTAGATCCGGACGGCTACTTGTACGGCTCGACGATGAATGGGCGGATATGGAAGTATGATGCGAGTGAAATCAGGCGAGTAAGTTATATAAAGGGGCTTGATTTGTGCAAGGTTCCCTTCGCACAATCAAGCAGTGAAACACTCAAAGGGGATTTTCGAAACAACTGGCGCACAATCGAATGGAACGGTAAAAGCAACAGTTTCTGGGGGCTGCACTTCGAGACCGGCACTTTGTTCGAGTTCATACCGTCGGAGAATTACATAAGAGCAGCTGCGGAGCTAAGTCACCCGGATTATATTGGGATGGCGAGAAATCCTGAAATCAGCCAACTCGGATTTACGATAGGGCCGAAGAATACGATTTTTTATCTTGCCCACGGCCCTGCAGTGGAAATAAAAGAGCGCAAAGATGTGCAGTCATCTTTAAATCTTATCACGTATGACATCGACAAAGGCGAATACAAATGTCACGGCCCGATATTTTCGAGCGAAAAAAGACGGGTCTTTTTCGCCGAAAGCATAGCGATAGGTGCGGACGAACATATATATTCGGTG
>CAZTKW010000394.1:0-4040 GCA_964614315.1 uncultured Pirellulales bacterium | reverse complement strand
CTGGTTATTTCTGTCATTATCCCAACTGGGAAAGCCCCTGAGCCAAAGGCAGGATCGCAAACTTTTATAGATTCGAGAGCTTTGTCTATAACATTGGCATTGTTACGAATTGTTTCCGGCATACGATAGGAATATCGCCTTGTTTCCCTGCCTTCCGCTTCAACTCTTTTGTCGTGTTCAAGGGCTGACTCGCCGTGTTTGATGAGAAAATCCAAATCCTGCCGTGGAACAATCATCTCATAACCATCTGCTGCTAATGATTTTTGTTGGGCTTCTTTGGAGCCGAAGAACTTACCTTGAACAGGCTTCTCAGGAACGATGGGCTTGGGAGCAGTATTGACGGTAGTATCAAGGTAATTGATAAGGCTTTGCTGGCACATATAATGGACAACTTCTCGTGGTGTGTAATAAACACCAAATTTCTTGTTAAATTTATTTTCTTCTGATTTTTTATGGCTTTTTACTGCCTTTAGATATTCTTCAAAGTTTGAATCATTTATAGCCCCAAGTTTTTCAAAGATTTTGCCGAGCATCTCCGGATCAATGGCAACTTCTTTTTCAAGAGGTTCATCTTCCTTGACGGTAAAATTATAGCGGTCAAAGACATTCAATATGCCCGTGCCAATATCACATTCTTTAGTAACAAGGTCATTGGAAAATAGCTCATTCGGCAGCAAAATATCTGTATGTACCCAATCGTAGTTATTAATTGGGTCAAAAAGACCGCCATTTAAGAATGGGATTTTGCACTTGAACCGGCTATAGAAGTCGCCAGCACGTTTGAGAGCCAATGCCTCATAGAACAAAGGTTCAAGGATATCATTAAAAAAGTTAGAGTAATCTTGTTTATTTTTTAAAAGACGCCTAAGAAAATCTTTAGGGCCACTGCCCCAATCAGCGTCACGTTCTACGCCGAACCAACCTTTTTTTTGAAGGAAATATAAAAATACGATTTGGCCAAGCAGTTTTTTTGTGAAATCGACAGTATTAACGTTTTTCTGGTTAAAGTCCTTCTTTATTTTGCTATCTTTTGTTACCACCACATCAATTGCCTTTTTCAGTCTTATAAAGAGATCTCTGTATTCCTCAAAAAATTCTTCTGTGACCTTTTCGATACTAAAGGCTTCTTCCAGTTGATTTAGTTTCGGTGGATGGTCATCGTTGAGCAAAAACGGCACTAACTGCCTCTGGGCGGTATGGCTGTTTTCATTTTCGCCTACCAGAAATGAATAACGCCGAGCTGGTGTAAAGTCCTGCTGTGCTTTGTGTCCCTTTGGTGTCTCAACGAACTTGTATTCCATCTTGACAAAGGAAAACCGCCAATCTTCTTCACCAGGAGCTACAAAGGCAACTAAAGCAGCGTCTTTTTCAATTCCGCCCCGACTGCCATTTAGATACCAGGCAATAAAATTCCTTTGCATTGTACGAGCATGTTCAATGCCGGTTGTCTTTTTGAGGTGAACAACAAGAATGTCAAGTTTTTTGCCGTCAGGGTCCTGGTATTTGCCTATTCGGTCGAGCGTTTTGATATGGTCCCGAAAAGCGTCCCGGATATAACTGCCACGGTAGGTAGTTTCAGGGGTTTCTTTGATTTTGTTTAGTAGATTTCTTACAAGGTAAGTAAACCGCTCTTTTTCAAAAGAGTGTTGAAGTGCGTCTTTAACAAGTTTCCTAGCAAAACCTTTTTCCATATCACCAGCTTATTAAATATTCTGATAGAATTACTTCTCTTGGCCCAAAGGTTTGAGCCGAGCTTTCTGCTAAATGGCTTTCCAGAAGTTCCGCTGGGATATTCTTTTGCAATACCGCTAATAGTCTTAGCGGACTTACGCCATTTTTAAGTTCTTTATTTAATTCCTGAAGGGCCTTTTTGCTTGTCTGTTTTGGAAGACCGCCTTCTTCAAGTTGCTGAATTACTTTCCTTAAAAATAGCTCCTGGTCTTCCGTATATTGTCGAAAATCCTTTACTGCTTTTAGTATTTTAAGTACCTGAGTGGCACTGTCCCTGCCGCCTCTGCCTTTGGGTTCAGGTAGCTCTTCCATTGTGGCATAAGCAAATGCCTCTCTGTTTTGTTCGAGGTACTCATAGAAGTCTTTGCCCAATTTTTCTCTCTTTGTTTCAGGCTCGACTTCCAAAGTTTTGGCGGCAGAGATGAAGTCCAGTTCTTGCGGCTGTTTCTTGCCACACACAAAGAATTTCTGAAGTTTACCTTTACGGAAGTAGGTCAGGAGCTCAGTCTCGTTCTTATCGTTTTTCCTTGCTGTTCTTGCCTTTTTCGGTAATCTTTTTATTTTCGCAAATAAATCCGGCTCTGAATCGCGGATGCCTTTTATAACTTGCAAGTATTTTAATTCGCTTTCTTCTTCGTCATCTTCACCAGTAATGGTCTTTTTCGATATCAACCGACTGAATAGTTCATGTGATTCAACTGGTTCACCTTCTGTAAGAAGCCTGGCATCAGCTCCCAGAAGAGAGATAAATGCCTGGATTTTGGCCTCAGCAGCTTCTTTGAGTTTTATCTCATCGTTTGACTGTTGTGTTGGAAAAAAATTGAAGGTGTAGATTTTATCAAACTTGCAGTCTACGCGATTGATACGCCCAACTCTTTGCATTAGACGGGTGGGGTTCCAAGGAATATCATAATTTATAACCACGTTTGAACGATGAAGGTTTACGCCTTCTGACAATACTTCGGTAGAAACAAGGATGCGATAATCATCCTTTTGTAATCGAGCATTGGCATCAAAATTTTCGATAACCTTTTCACGGATGACAGAACTTGATTGGCCGGAAAACGAGAGTACGCCGTCACTAAATTTATCCTTGAGTTTTTTAGCGAGGTAATCGCCGGTTTCTTTTGATTCTGTGAAAACAATCAGCTTACTTTCTCTCAAGATTTTACTGGAGTTGAGGATACTGATGAATTTCAATAGTTTTGGATCCCTGTCTATAGTATCCCACAACTTTTTGATTTTTTGCAAGATATCCAGATCGTATTCTAACTCGCCTTTGAAATCCTCAGAGAATTCCTCAGCCGGATATTTCGTAGCCTTGTCTTCATCTATCAGTTTTTGAATTGCTTCATCATCATCGTTTTCCAAGAGTTCGAAGATTTTGTATGTGTGCTTTTTGCTCACATAGACGACGCCTTTGTCGAACTCCTCTATGAACCTTTCATATGATGCAATAAATCGTTGGACCGTATTTCTGAAAGCGTAAAAGCTGCTTTCCAGACGTTTTACTAAAAGAATCTTCATGAATTTGCCCATATTTTTCTGAGCGAGCTCTTCAGGTTGAGAGACTTTGCCTTCATAGTAAAGCATGGGTGTGTAACGGGCGTATTTGAATTGTTTAGCTATCAATTCTATCGTTGTATTGAAAACGTGATCTTCGTCTTCATCAAATTCATAAAGAACGGCTTCAGGGTCAACGACTTCAGGAAATTTGAGGCCTTGTTTTGCAAGGTCATCACCGAAAAAGTCCTCAATCTCTGCCCTGGTTCTCCGCACCATTATGTATTTCAGAGCCTTTTCACGAATCTCTTTGGAGTTCTTTTTGGCAGTTCTTATATATAGTGTCCGGTCTTTTTGCCTATCCAAACCTTTTATTCGTTTTTCAAGCTTTGAGAAAAACGACTCTAAATCAGGCACATTAGGGATCGTGCTTTTTCGTGCTTTTTGGAAAAGCTTAATCTGGCTCAAAACATCTCTTGGCGAATTATTAAACGGTGTAGCTGTTACCAAAATAACCCTTTTGCCGCGACAGATTTGAGCAAGCTTTTCGTAAGTGATATTTGTTTCAGTTCTGAATCGATGGGCTTCATCAATAAAAATATTCTTGTATTTTTCTGTCCCTCGCTTGACGAGTTTATCCAGTTTGCCTAATGACTCATAATCTGCACCTCGAACGCCAAAGTCAATAAACACATTAGGCCACGAGCCTGGATTATCTTTTTCCAGTAGAATGGGTGGTGCGACAACTAACGTTCTACCATCAAGCTGGTTAGCAAGCATGGCGGATATATATGTTTTTACAAGGC
>CAZTKW010000393.1:0-4047 GCA_964614315.1 uncultured Pirellulales bacterium | reverse complement strand
AAGCCCAGCAACTTTTTGCTCTTACTATAACTATCCTGGGGCCAATCGACAGTCGGCGTTGTGATGGCACCAAAAGGACATGCGTTTTCACATAGTCTGCATTTAATACAGTCATCGGGCGTAATAGTAACTTTCCATTTCGAGAGTCTTGAAAACTGTCTGAGAATAACACCATATGGACAGATAAACCGGCAATACGGCCGTCCTATAAACATACCTGTCAGTAAAAAACAAGCACCGAGTATCAGGAGGCTTAAATGGCCCGACAGACGAAACAGGGAGACAAAAGGGTCGTACCGACATATTATAAAGGCACTGCCTGTAGCAGCGAAAAGAACTGCAGCAGCGAGATATATATAGGCCAATAATCGCAGAGCACTTTCCAGCCATTGGGGGACCGAAACAGGACGCAGCAGGACCAAATCCTGAATACCCCCAAGCGGACATACAGCAGCGCAGAAAGTTCTGCCGAAAAACAAAGTAGAAACCAACGGCAATATGAAAAAAAATATCACCGAAACAGGTACAGCATAGCTGTTATCAAAGAATGATAAAACGACGTTCTGAATAGCGCCTATCGGGCATATGCAACCCTTACGCCAGAATCCAAAATAAAGTAATGAAAATATCATTAACATAAAGACGAGGCGTCTCGAACGTTTTTTTAAGACAAGGTATGAAGATAATAAAAGCGCCGCCGCCAATACTGCAACATCTATGTATTCGAAGATATTTTGCTTAGGCACAACGTCTGTTATGTGATTTATGTCCGGGATTTTGTGGTTGGTTTCTTCAAAGTCAGGAGGCGGGAATCGCTCAAGCCCAAAGACAATGCTGCTGAAAACAAGCAAAACGACTATATTGATTAAGATGTGACCGAAACGTATCATTAAGCGTGTTCCATTTTCTTGAGCAAGTAAGGCTTGTCAACAGGAACTCGCTTATATGCCTGTGAGGGACAAGCTGCCGCAATAGAGCATTCATTACAATTCAAACAACGGTCGTGCCGCACCTGTAAAAACAACGAGCCATTTCCGAAAGCATTACATCCCTTAACACATTTGCCGCAGCCGTTACAGAGCGATTCGTCAATGGTGTATTCATAATACGGGTCTTCTACAAAGCTGCGTTTTATTGCACCCGTAGGACAGAGCTGGTTTTCGGCACCTGTGTTTAGTTCTCTTGGCTGGGGTTCGAAAAATCCCGTGCAAAGGTCACAATAACCGCATATTGCATATGCGTGCACGCACTTTACCGCCGATTCTTCCAGTATACAATACGTGGCACAATTGCCGCATGCCACACACTTATGCGGGTCAAGTTGCCAAACGGTATTTGTTTTTTGTTTCTTATTTGTCAAAAGAGCTGCTGTAGCAGCCAAACCTGTTAGGCAGGTACCCCAGAGACCCTTTTTCAAAAATGTTCGCCTGTTAGTTTTTTCTGTCGGCATTGAAGTTATCCGCTAAGACCTGTTTTCTTGACAAAGCCTGTGGCAGCCGGCATTTTTTGTAGAGTTCACAACCACCACAGATACCCTGATTAATGCAATTACCTTCCTGCAACAATTTTCTTCTTTTCATAAAAGCAAAGCCTGTAACAAAACATACAAGGGCTAATACTGTATATCGCCCAGCATCGCTCAAAAAATTGCGCCGGTTTTGCTTTTTTAAATAACGTTCAGCTACCATTTTGTTTCTTTTTTGTAAAAATTCTTATGATATTATTAACTGTATCAAGCACGAGAATACGCTGCTGTTTATCAACAGCCAGGTCAAAACCGCCTGCCTGACAGTTTGCCGGGATTTGACAGATTGTCGCCTGACCCGTTTTGATCAACTGCTCGGGGCCTGCAACAGCACCTACAAATTGCCCCTCCGGGCTGTAAACTTTCACTCGAACCAAACCTTTTTCACAGGTAACAAAGCTGCCGTCGGCAAGAATGAGAAAATTTGCCGGATTGCAACATCCGCAAAAACCTTCGATGTTTGGTGAGAAATTCCCCCACCAGAATTCGAGGTCGCCATCAAACGTATATGCTTCAATTCTGTGTCTTCCGGAATTTACCACTCGCAAAAGTCCGTCACTGGCTACAGCAATATCGAAATACGGACTGGGTATCACAAAACCGGGGATATTTCTATCCTTGTTTTTCTCGCCTATGCGGTTAATCAATTTACCATCGGTGTCGTAGTGCAATACGATTCGATTACCTGCATCGGCAACGAACACATCGTTTTTCACAACAGCTATACTTGTCAGCACAGCACTATCATTCAAAAGCTGCCAACTTATCAGTCGCTTTGTGCGTGGGTCATAAACCCTTACATAGTTTTTCATACCTATATATATTGTAGCGTCTTCAGCCACTGCAAGACAACGGGGAGTACCATCGAGTTCAATTTCCTCCCGGAGATTACCTATACCATCAAACAAACGAACGGCTTTGTCTCCTGCTGCATAAATAATTCCATTGGAATCAGTTGCGATGCCATGTGATATACTAAAACCTGTACTTATGGGCTTTGAGGATTCGGCATACAGAATCAGATTAGGGTCGATTTTCATCTTGTCCTCTATGTCGTAAATATATTCCTTGGCGAGCCCGCTGCCTTTTTTTCCTGTTATATCGAAACGCACAAGGACAATGATGCCCGTAAATACACAAACGGCCACAATCAAACCGACTAATATTTCAGTTTTTGTTATACCTGATATTCTTCTCATTCGGCTTCCTGTCTATATTTACTGCTCAGCAGGGAGTAAGTTCATTATAATAAGTGAGACTATCTTATTCAACTAATGCTACGTTGTTATGTTTACTGATATCAAGACATATCATCCGATTCATATCACGTACAATTAATCTGCCGGATACAGTTGCCATAGGACCCCAGGAGTCCGGTCCTTCCAATACTTTTGACCTGGCAAGCTGTAAAAAAATTCCTGGTGTAGCTTCCGCCAACGTAAGCTGTCCCGAATCATTCATAACATATATGAAGTCATTTATAATCATATAGGGCCCCAGACCGAATTTGTTAGCGCTTGTACTTGTCCACATTATTTTTCCATTCAAATCAAGACAGGTTAACTGCCCGTCCGGTCGAATCCCATAAATATATCCATTATAAAAAACAGGTGTTTGCTGAGGTGAACCAAATACTTCCGGTGCAAGCCTAAAAAGAGGTTTTGCACTTATTTGTTCATTCTCCAGGATTAATTTTAGCATCATACTTCCGGCGTTATACCCGCCGGAAAGAAAAATCAGTCCTTCGCCAACAACAACAGGTGAAGCAACAGCTGCGATTTTAATCTTCCATTCGTCGGTTTCCCACAAAATAGCCCCGTTGTCGGCGGATATACCGGCTACACCCCTGTCAGCACAATAGATATACATTCGTTTACCCATAAATTCTATCGGGATAATTGAAGAATGCGTCATCTTCCAGCCATTGGGATTAGGACTTTCCCATATAATCGAGCCTGTTTCGCAATCGACCGCTATCATCAATGCGTCACCGCCCGGAGCTATTATCGCCCTGTTATCTTCAATAAGGGGACATTGGCCCGCGTACCAGGGGGGAACCTTTGTGTTAAATTCCATAATAAGGTTTATCATCCACCGGAACTGCCCTGTTACTGAATCAAGACATGTGACATGGCATTTCGGACCTAATGTTACAACATATTTTTCTGTTACAGCCGGCACTGTTCGGCTCATTCCATGGTTGCGTTTAACTTTTACGGGATAAGAGTACCTCCAGATATCTCTGCCGTCGTCCAGAGACAAGCAACGTACGACGTCCGCTTTATTGTCACGGTCATAATCCAACATATAAACGCGACCTGCCATAACCGCAGCTCCGGCGTAGCCCTCACCCACATCAATAGACCAAAGTACCGCAGGCCCCTCTTCTGGCCAGCTTTCAGCAAGTTCAATTTCCTGGCTGCTGATACCGTCGAAATTATCCCCTCTAAATCGCGGCCATTCACCGGCCAAATCTGAGGCCGTGCCATCAAATTCAATTAATTTCCCTTCTATTTCTATAG
>CAZTKW010000392.1:0-4050 GCA_964614315.1 uncultured Pirellulales bacterium | reverse complement strand
CAGGTCGCTATCCGAGCAGTTTATGCCTTGGTTGCCGCTGTTGCGAACAAGGCAATTGCTCAGTGTTATTTCAGAATTTGTTATACACTTGACGCCATCCTCACTATAAGCGCCGCCGTTATCAATAATTTCTGTATTCGCCACATTAACCGATGAATTATTCTGGCAGTATAGGCCGTGACCGGCACAGTCTATGATTGCGCAGTTAATTATATCCGGACTCGAATAGTCGCTTTCTATGCCGTAATCTTTGTTGGTTATCGTAAATCCACTGAGTACAGAATCGGAATTATCTTTGAAGTTAACCGCAGGTGTTTTGCCGGTTCCCGTGCCCTGAATAATTGTTTGTTCAACTGTGGCCCAGTCGTTCGGGTCGGTGCTGCTTAAGTTTATCGTCTTTGTCAGAAAATCGACGTCCTCGAAATAGGTGACAGGTAAGGCCTCGAGAAAATCTCCGCTGCTGTTGGCGGCGTTGATGGCCTTTTGAATGCCGAACTGAAAGTCCTGCTGGGTAAGATTATATACGACACCAACCGGATTCGGCGTATTGCTGTCCTGCTCGGTTATAGCCTTGCCCAGGCCGAGGCTTCCGACTTCGTGCTTTCCCCAGGTCCATAATGTGCCGGCTGCATCGAGGGCAAGGCAGTGCCAGTAGCCTGCCGAGATTGCAACGATATTCTCAAGATAACCAATACCATCGGTACCGAGGACCTTTACGGGCGTAAGACTGCACGGGTCGTCTGTGCCGATGCCGAGTTGGCCGTGCTTCTTATCACCCCAGTTATCACCCCAGGTCCAGACGTTGCCGTTTTTATCCAGTGCCATCGAATGGCAGTCGCCGGCTGAGATGGCGATGATATCCTTGAGAAAAGTATCGTGATGTTCGGGGTCCTGCTCGCCTGAAAGGACCTTTACCGGTGTATTGCAGTCGTTCTGCGTGCCGTCACCTAATTGGCCTCCATAATTGGTGTACCCTATATCGTTTTTGCTGTTCCTTCCCCAGCCGTAAACCAGGCCGTTCGCATCGAGCGCAAGCAAGTGGTCCCAGCCCGAGTCTATTGCGACAATATACTTGAGAAACGTATCCTCGTTTTCGGGGTCCTGCTGGCCGGAGAGGACTTGGACGGGGATGTTGCTGGAACCACCTGTGCTGCCGCTGCCGAGCTGGCCGTAATCGTTGTATCCCCACGTATAGACCAGACCGTTGGCATCGCGTGCGATGGAGTTATCCTCGCCGCCCGAGACCTCGATAATATACTTTAGCCAGTCGCCTCCCTGCTCGCCGCCTACGACCTGAACGGGCGTAAGCTTCTCGGTTTCCTCGCCGCCGTTGCCGAGCTGGCCCTTAGTGTTGAATCCCCAGGCCCAGACGAAGCTGTTTGCATCGACGGCCAACGAGTGCGCCCCACTCCTGCCTGCCGCTACGGCGATAATATCGTCAAGAAAACCTTCGTTGTTATAACCGTGAACCTTAACGGGTGTGAATCGAGGAAGATATTGCGTTCCATCACCAATTTGTCCAAAGTCATTATTTCCCCAGGCCCAGACAAAGCCGTTAATGTCGAGTGCAAGAGAATGAACCCAGCCGGAATCCATATCGTTTATGTCCTCAAGGAAATCGGAGTCGGTTTGCATCTGACCGTCGTGGACGCGTACGGGGACATATTCCCTTAGGTCAGAATCGCTGCTTCCTGTTCCAAGAACGCCCACATACCAGTCTCCTCCGTTCGCCCCGAATGACCACAGCCATTTGTTTTCCGTCAGAATCAGGGAATGGTCTTCACCGCCGGAAATCTTTACAATCTTTGAATCTTCTTTATAGTCGGCTTCTGCAATACTGCAGGTAAAAAGAATACCCAGTAGTCCGATAATGATTTGCTTTTTCATAGACATTTCTGTTCCTCCTTAAACAAAGTTTTTTGATTGTGGAATTATCCGCGCTTTTTGATGAAAAACACACCAAGGCCGAGAAGGAGTATTGTTGAAGGCTCAGGCACCGCAGATGTAACATTTGCCCAGATCCCAAAGGATGCGCCCTTTTCTCCACCGCTGATATTAAGGATATTGGATTGCCAGTCGGAAAGAAAAGGAGCGGTTAAGGGTAAAGCATCACTTGAAAGTGCAGCGCACGTAGAGTCACTAAGGTTCCAAGAGATTTTTGTTACACCTGTTCCATTTGGAAGGTCAATATTATTGTTGCTTACTGTGACGTAGTCATCGCTTGTATACGGCCCACCGGCGTTACCAACAGATACAATGAAGTCAACATTATCATGGTCCGTCTTGAAAACAAAACCACCTGCTGAAAGGCTTATACCGTAAGGTGAAGTATAATGCTCATATCTACCAATGTAAATTGATGGGTCAATATCTGACGTTGTGGATTCGTAGGTATAGTAGCCTGTGATTGTATCGCCTACGTTGATTTTGCCTTCGAGGTAGTTGCCGGAATCGCCTACCGAATCGACCTCGGCCTCGATGAATATGGTTACGGGATAGGCATCTGCCCTTGCAGTGATAAGCCCAAGCGCAAATAAAAGAATCCCTGCTCCGCTAAGGATTTCCCTTCTCATAATTTCCCCTTTCTGAGTTTCCCCAAAAAACCGCAAACATTATATCACAGTAACGCCCTTATATCAAGTAAAAAAATCTTAATTTTTCCAAAATCTTTTAACCGCCGCAGCCCCACAGCCATTTGTTTTCCGTCAGAATCAGGGAATGGTCTTCACCGCCGGAAATCTTTACAATCTTTGAATCTTCTTTATAGTCGGCTTCTGCAATACTGCAGGTAAAAAGAATACCCAGTAGTCCGATAATGATTTGCTTTTTCATAGACATTTCTGTTCCTCCTTAAACAAAGTTTTTTGATTGTGGAATTATCCGCGCTTTTTGATGAAAAACACACCAAGGCCGAGAAGGAGTATTGTTGAAGGCTCAGGCACCGCAGATGTAACATTTGCCCAGATCCCAAAGGATGCGCCCTTTTCTCCACCGCTGATATTAAGGATATTGGATTGCCAGTCAGAAAGAAAAGGAGCAGTTAAGGGCAAAGCATCGCTTGAAAAAGCGGTACCCGAGTCATCATTAAGTTGCCAAAATAGTTTCTCTACTAGCGTTCCATTAGAAAGAGAACGATTATTTCGGCTGTCAACTCCGTAAATGTCATCTCCTGATAAATTGTTGTTCCTAATGAACACCTGAAACTCAACATTTGTCGGATCTGTCTGAAAGTCGAATCCTCCAACAGATAAATAAATTCCGGCCGGCGTTGAGTAGTGCCAGTAATTTCCCTGTACCGGGTCCTCCGGATTCGAATCAACCGTTGTGGATTCGTAGGTGTAGTAACCTGTGATTATATCGCCGGGGTTGATTTTGCCCTCGAGGTAGTTGCCGGAATCGCCTACCGAATCGACCTCCGCCTCGATGTAAATCGTTACGGGGCGGGCCTCTGCACCTGCAGTGATAAGCCCAAGCGCAGAAAACACAATCCCCAATCCGCTAAGGATTTGCCTTTTCATAATCTTCCCTTTCTGAGTTTCCCCAAAAACCGCAAACATTATATTATAATTGCAGAAATTTATCAAGTAAAAAAATCTTAATTTTTCCAGAATTTTTTAACCGCCGCAGCCGGCCGGCGTCAAAGCTGCATCCTGACAATCCTGTCTAAAAAAAACCTCAGCCCTTAAAGCACTCCATAAGTATATACGCATATACTTATATACTCTCTCACATCTTTTTTTATCAAAGACAAAAATCTCTGCGCTCTTAGCGAACTCTGCGGTGAATAAAATCCGTGTAAATTGTGCCATAGGTATCCGCGGTTGCTTAAACTCAAAACTAAAAACTCAAAATTTATCCGCCAATCCGTGTGGCGGACTCAAAACTCAAAACTGACAAAGGTGGCCTCTGTGGCCCTGGGCCTTAGGTCTAAATAATCCGTGTCAATTTATGCCATAGGTACTTGTGCCATAGGTATCTGTGTCTAAAAATATAAAAATTTTTCACTTTACATCTAACAAATATTATTGTATAATAAATATCAAACTAAAT
>CAZTKW010000391.1:0-4062 GCA_964614315.1 uncultured Pirellulales bacterium | reverse complement strand
GTACCCTATTTCATCGAACGCCTCACCCGGAAAATCAACATCCTGAACCTTCGTTTCCTGCAAACAAACCACATCAGGCTGGTTTTCCTCCAGCCAGCCAACAACAATCGGCAATCGCACCCGAAGCGAATTTACATTAAAACTCACAACTTTCATTCATTTTTTTCTCGCATAAACTATTATAAATTAAGGACTTTATCCGATATTATATATAGGTAAAATCAGAGCTTACAGTATATTAACAAAGTATTTACGTTCTTCTACATATATCTTGAAATATTGTTACAGACGTACAATTATCATCAATAAAAGGGAGTTTGTTAAGATGATTAGAAAAGTACTTTTAGTGCTTCTTTTATTTGTTATAATGTCTTCATTTGTCGGCTGTCAAACTGTACAGGGCTTAGGCGAAGACATTAAGTGGACTAGCGAAAAAACTGCCGAACTTCTCGAAGAGATGTAAAATAAAACACCCACTCAAACGGCTAAAATTTTGCTCTAAGTCACTCTAAAAGTTAAGGTTACAGCCATCAAAAGGAATTTTCAACAAGGCAAATTAACTAAATAGCCAACCTAAAAACCAACCCAAAAATACTCACCAACTGCCCCATTACATGTCATTTCCCCAGCTGAGCAGGATAATAATAGCCCATCGTCTGCGCTGCAACTCCCAATCGGTATTGGTGGTCCTGCATAAGACAGCCACGCCGCTCTAAAGTACCGACCGTGGTACTGTAAATGCGGATTTCCCCTTTTAAGCTGGTAATTACTTCCTCCCTGTGGTCACCAAGACAATCAACAACCGCAATAACACGTCCTTCCAGCGGCTGCATCGCCTCACCACCCCAATCGCGAATTGCACCGGAAATAATCACTTCTTTTTGCCCGTCCGCATCCCACCACACCGGTCTAATGCTTAACGGCCCACCACTTAAAAATTGAATTAAATGCCCTTTTGCACTATAAAGCCATCGTTTTTTATAATCACTTTCGCCCCCATAAACCTCCATACCATCGAATTCTGCAAGAATATCACCTACCATACCCTGAGAATGAATGTGATGGGTGGCTTCTTTATGTCCCCAGAGCCTACGGCCGCTCCGGGCATCCACTAGTAAAAGCCCATCAGTTTTTCTTGCAGCCTCAAGTCCGTAAAAAATCTCCAAACCCGGATTGTCAGGGTCAATATCAGCAACATAACAAATATCCGGCTGGTCGCCCAAGTCAAAGGCCCATAGAGTCTTACCGTCATCATCAATCACAGCCCCACCGATGACCAACTCAACTCGGCCGTCCTCATCGACATCAGCACAAATCAATCCATGAGACCCCAGCCTGCGGACTTTTTCTTTTCTAAATGGCGCTTCCCAGTACCAGATACGATCGAAATCCTTATCTAAAGCCTGTGTTTTAATAAGGTTATAGGTACCCCGCTGCATAATAAGCGACGGGCTTTTTCCGTCAAGATAGGCAACCGTGAGGAAATTGCGGCAGTACCGGCTGTAATGTGAAAAACCGTCACGACTGAGCCAATCGCATTTAGCAACAACCTTGCCCGTTTCACCATCGAGCTTGACCAGATATTCCGGCCCGCTCTGCACCAGCCCCTTCTCGTCCCGAGGGTCTCCCTCACCGGCCTTGCAGTAGACCTCAACCTTGCCGTCACCATCGACGTCATAGACTATCCACGGCGAATACCAGATGCCCGCCTCGATTGACCACCCCATATCGTAACGCCACATCATTGTCCCGTCCAAACGGTAAGCCTCGATTTTATAAGTAGTTGTGCTCCGCTTCCAGTAACCCGGATGCTGATAAGGGTCGGTGTTGAAATTCGGCTGCTTGATAATGTATTCATAAGCGCCATCGCCGTCCAGGTCTGCAATGCCCACCTTTTGGAAGTCATAATCACCATTAAGGGCAATGCTGATATATGGTTTGCCTTTACCTGCGGGAGTAATGCTAAACTCACCCAATCGCTCGGATGTTGCTGAATTCGTTTTTTTACCGGCTTTATAAAGTTCATAAATATAGGTATTTCCGATAGCGTCCTTGCCGAGGCTCTTGTCCGTAAAGTTGGTCAGTCGATATGGCTTGCCTTCTGTTAAATCAATCCCCTGGCTGTCAGTCTGACTTAGACTGCGGCGTTTAATCTCGAAAGCGATATCTTCGTCGTCGGTATCGAACAGACGCCAGCTTAAAAAAACCGAGCCGTCTTCAAGCTCCAGAGCCACCAAACCACGGCCTAATTTCTCAGCACCTGAAACCGGAACCAAAAAGAAAGATAGTACAAAAATCGCAATCATACATTTAAATAACACTCGATACTTCATAATTCATACCTCCAGGGAATACAAAGAGTATTTATGTTGCCGGATGATGTCAAACAAATTCAGATGTGTGGGATTTTGTTATGACACTCATTAAGAAAAAGGCGTATGCTCCTGAGCAATTTCCTCAATCACTTTTTTTTTACGCCTGGTTTTAGTAAATAGAGTTTTTACCTGCATCGGGTCATTAGTTTTTTGCCCGGTGGTTTCAACCTGTTGTAATACGGCACTTTTGACTGATGCGTCCGCACTTGCGGTGATTTTGTCGACTATAGTGTAACTTTCAACTATAGCTAATAAACTCAACAGAAAACTGAGTGTGCTTTCCGCTCCCTGATTGACATTAACGCCGCCGGGCATAAGGCCATCATTACAGCCCTTAGTTCTAAAATCATAGAGTGGGATATTTAAGTCGTTTTCACTGAGGAACCAGTCAAAGGCTTTTCTTTGCAATGTTAAATATCTGCTGCTTCCGGTGGCATCATAGGCGGCTCTCAGCATCATAATAGTACTTGCAGCTTCTATAGGCTGCTGGTCGAATTCAGCTTTTGGCCCTCCGTAGGGATACCAGCCATTGCAGCCGATAAAACTGAAATGATTACCGCCAAAGGTGTTTTCCAGCAGAAATTCACCGGTTTTCTTTGCAGCTTCAATGTATTTTTTATTGCCGAGAGTTAAACCGGCAACGAATAACGAATACGGCAAAATAGCATTATCATAAGTCAACTTATCTTCAAACCACTGCCAATCAGGGCGGCTTTTCTTTTCGTATAGAGATATTAGTTTGTCTGCAGCTTGTGCCAGTTGACGTTTGATGTCGCTGGCTCCGGGAAACTGCCTGAGGTAATCGGACATACCAAGTATTGAATACGCCTGTCCCCTCGGGTACTGTTTTTGGATGTGTTTTACTGACCTGTCAAAATAGTCTTTGATTATCGGCAGATACAAAGGCGATGGTGGTGTTGCCATAACCGTTCCTAACGCCCACAACACTCTACCGAAAGCATCATTGAGAGGTTCCTTCTTCATCCATGTTCTGTCGAAATTAAGAAAGTTTCTGACAGAGCCGTCGCTGTTTTGCGAATGCATAATAAAGGAAAGATACGTATCAAAAAGCTCAAGAGCCTCAGGTTCAGGGTACTGGGCGTAATATTTGGTCATTGCAATTACGGCCCTTGCGTTATCGTCGGTACAGTAACCATGTTCACGATTTGGTACGGTAAACTTTGCATGCTGATACAGACCTGTATGGTCGGTCAGCTTCTTGAGATGGGCTAATGAAGGTTCTGGAACCGCGATGCTTGATATCGTTTCGGTCACCGAAGGTATTGCGGCGGTGATGCGCGATGGCAGCAGTTTCGAGTTGAACAGTTTCCAATAGGTCTGGCCGACTTTGGGCCAGGTTCTTGACCTGCCATAATCGTATGCCTTTCTTCGCAACGAATAAAATCGTGAATCGTCCTGAAGTATTTCCAGTATTGCTTCAGCGGTTTGTTCCGAATCACCGAACCTCACTAGCTTACCCTGGCCCTTGGCCAGCAGTTCCATAGCCGCCCAATAAGGTGTCGAGATAACGGCTTTGCCCGTTCCAACGGCAAAAGACAACGTTCCGCTGGTCAATTGCTCTCTGCTTAGATATGGAGTAACATAAATATCGGCCGCACACAAAAAGTTGTGAAGCTCTTCGTCATTTACAAACCTGTTGTGAAAAATTACATGGTTCTGCAAACCC
>CAZTKW010000390.1:0-4090 GCA_964614315.1 uncultured Pirellulales bacterium | reverse complement strand
GTTATTTTGCCCAACTGCTGCGTTACACAGCCCCGGCCGATGCTCGAAGTACTACAGTACACCTCCGCTCGGCCGGAACTGCAAGCCTTGCATTTGAACAAAATTCCGAGCTCAAAATTGGAAAAAAGCGGGGAAAAAAGCGGGGAAAAAAGACGAAAAAACGAAAAAATTGAAAAAAAAGTGCAAAAAAGCGCACAAAATAACACACCCGATACAAAAACCATTTCCAATGTTAAAATGGGGGAGATGGGGGGAGTGGGAAAAGGGGAATTTGGCCGCAAGATTCAAGAATAAAAGAGAGCCGTGAAAAGTGCTTTATAAGCGCATAAATGAAGATCTCAGAGTCAAGAACGGAGTGGTGTTTTTTAAAAAAATTCGCCGTTTATCCCTTTTGGTGACCTTTGTGTATCAGAATTGAGCGATTTCCCCTGAAAAAGACTACGGTATTTCCGGTATTTTACCGATTAGTTTATTACTAATAATATGTTATTTGAAAAATATTATTAAAAATATATTGCTTTAAGAATGTGATTATTAGTATATTATTTTAAGGTATAAATAACGCATTTGAAAAACACAGGGAAAAATGATACTATACAAGGTGGAAGTAACGTTCCTATCACAGGCAATAGGTGCTTTCGATGCCGACATGAATGGAGGCCCAGGGATATCAATGAGCGTTCTACAGTTTGCCCCGGCTGCAAATCCCCGTATTGGGACAGGCCAAGGAGGAAAAGGAAGGATAATGTCAAGGGATAACAGAAAAATTTTTGATCAGTGAAACAGCCCCCATATATAGGCGGATCTATTTGATGATAAATTATTAGAATCAGGGATAGAGTCATGGCAGAAGTAAAAAATGGCAGAAAGCTTAATGTGCTTGGAGGAATGCTGAGTAGCGCGGACTTCCGAGAGTACGTTATCAGAAAAGATGTACCACGCATGAAGGAACTATTTCGTCAGCGCAAATGGACGGACATCCCTGAGAAGTCATTTATCATATATCCTTTCAACCCACTAAATCTCACGCCTTTCTCGTATGATTTATCAATAGGTGATGAAGCTTTTTCTTGTAGGCTTGAAAGTCAGAGTTCCTTTACGCTGGGGGACAACAAGGATAAAGCCTACTGGGTGGAGCCAGGCGAAACGATCATAGTGAGAACGTTGGAATATATTGCGTTGCCACGGTGTTATTCAGCGACTGTTTGGCCACGTTTTAATTTTGTAAGGGAGGGCATTTTTCAGAGCATGGTGAAAATAGATCCTACATGGTATGGCCAGTTGGGTGTTGCTTTAACAAACCTATCGCCAGCGAAATATCCCATATGGAAGGAAAAGAAGTTTGCAACTCTTATACTATATGAACTCACGCAAAAGACCGATATTGTTTTATATCGGAGTGGCGAGATTCTTGATCCCGAAAATAAGGTCGAGGTTTCACTTGAAGGGGTGCAAATAGATGAGGGAGATAGCAAGATTAAAGAAAAGGGTCTCGAAGGTAAGTGCACTATCAAAGAGGAAAAGTTAATAATTGGAGTAGCGCTAACATCAGAAGAATTTGACAATTTAATGAAACTTTACGATACTGAAGATTGGAAGAGGGCTGTAGAAGAGGCCATGAGAATGAAGACGATGGATTCTTTAGGATTACCAGATCTTGATCTCATACTAGCTAAAGATCCTGACGGTCAACGGCTTACAAGAGAGAACGTTGCCAAGTCAGAGTGTACGCCAGAGGTTCTCGCAAAGATGGCTGTCGAAAGGGGCAAGCCTTTTGAGGTTGTTGCGAATATGCCAAGGCTAGTGGAGGAACGGGCTAAGGGAATAGTGGAATTAGAACTTAACAAGGAAATAGGTCGAATAATATTGAGAATCATGGCATTAACCATTTCATTACTTGGATTTATTTCCTTGATCGTTACAATTATTGCTCTAATGGCACGCCAATTAAAATTGACGCTCCCTATTGATGTGGATTGGAATGATACTCTATATGTTACTATGATAGCAATAGGGCTCGCTCTTATTCTTGTCTTGTTGTACATTTTCTCACCCTATCGTGGGGAGAAAGGTATAAATAAAGTTAGGAAAGAATTAGAAACCGTAAGTATGGAACTAAGAGCCAAATACAAAAAGCTAGATTATAAGCTACGAGACAAGACAATAGAACTACAGAAGAGAATAGATCGTATAGATAGTAAAGTGTGATAGGACAAGAAAGGAAAGGTTAAGCGTTTAAGGAATAAACTATAAGTGAGGAGATGGGAAATCGTGTCAGGTTTCGTTCTGGAACATATCGATATAGAGGTGAATCACCGATGCAATTTGGCGTGTCGGCATTGTTCTGCGCGCGCGGCTAAAGGGAAGTCGCCAGATGAGCTAAGTATTGAGGAGATAGCGAACATTCTTTCCGGGGCCAAGAAACTTGGTTTGCGCAAGGTTGGACTGACAGGCGGAGAGCCGCTTGTCGATGTTCCCAAACTGGAAGCTGTTGCCAGATTCTGTATAAACGAACTTGATGTGCCTAATCATATGCACACAAACGGCACTCTGGTTACCGAAGATATGTGTCGGCACGATGGAGTGCTGGCACTTTTTGAGTCCGTAAGCGTTACGTTTCTTGGTGGTGATGCAGAAACGCATGACTATATGACAAAGGTTAGAGGCACCTTTGAAAAAACACTTAACGGAGCGGAAATCATAGCCAAAGCCAAACTACCGCTTACATGCTACTATATCCCTACCCATGGGACTTGCAAAGGATTCGAGAAACTAACACCGAAGTTGCATGAAATTGGAGTCAAGCGGATACGGGCTATGGCTCTGGCACCATCGGGGCGTGCAAGGCCGATATACGGGCAGACCGCTCCGCCTGACGATGAGATGCGAGAGTTTGAAAAAGATCTCCTAGAGGGAAGCAGCAAGTTAGGGATTCATATTGAGGCCGGATATTGCACGCGTTTAAGTATGCCACGTTTGGCCGTACTGAACGGACACGAAAAATGTATGTCGGCAATTAACCGGGTTCATATCAACTCAAAAGGCGATGTTTTCCCGTGTACAGCAGCAAGTGGTATAAAGGAGTTGAGACTTGGTAACCTGAAAAAGAATGGTTCCAAGTTAGAAGATATCTGGATGGGTTCTGAGATTATTAAACTCATTCGGGAAATACACAATGGGGGAATACCTGCTTGCGTGAAATGTACCAGAAAACCGAAGTGCAAAGACGGATGTACTGTTAATGCATGCGGCACAATGTCAGAAGAAACAAGTTTGATGTGTCCTCTTACTAATCCTCAAATAAGAAGTGATATTTTTTTATGACATGTCAGTTAAAAATGGTAGTTCCTCAAAGCAGATGAGTCCGGAATGGTATATTGCACACCAGAAGCTTCTGCAGAATGTTCGAGAAAAACCTTTTATATCAGAGTACGAACATTCGGTTTATACAAGTTTTAATAAGCAGAAGGTTTATCTGCCCTCATATATCCCTTACATAGGGCCCAAATATTTTGAGTACAGACCAAGGGTTCTTTGCTACGCAATCAACCAGAATTTGTCACGGCATGTCCGATGGACAAAGGAATGGGTTGAGTCCTGGGCAAATGATATTGAAGCTGCCCAAGATAGGCTAAATCGTGCTGCCAACGAAAACCGAGCAATCCCTATTAAACCTTATACTGAGGGTTTCATTCCGTTGTTAGCCCTGCTTTCTATTCGGCGTTGGATTGAGACTTGCGGTGGGTGTCTGCCACGAACAATTGACGAGGTGATTGCGGTTACGAATTTTGTAAAGTTCAGCACAGCTCAAGATGCATCGAGTTCGAGTATTCCAAACATCTGGTGGAGGGAATGCGGCTCCCTATATGTGAATCACGAAATCCGAATACTTCGGCCTGATATTATTCTTTGTTTTGGTCAAAAAACATTAGCTGAGCTAAGGCTTGTTCTAAAAAACAACGGTTTGTCCAATTATGAACCCGAACTCCTCGGGTGTAGGTTTCCAGCGCGGATACCTTCTATTAAAAGCAGACCTTTATCAAGTAAAGAGTTGAAAATATGGAATACAGAAATTCTTCCATTAGAAAAC